>NZ_JAQMIL010000066.1:0-56602 GCF_029990105.1 Bradyrhizobium sp. Arg237L
TTTGAGATTTCGACAACCTCATTCTGGCACAACTGATGCCGTAGGGGGCCGTCCACCCCATCAACCACAGGTGCTCGTGGTGCGCAAAGCCGTATCTGCTTGCTCGCTCCACAACAGGCATCGGTGGTTATGGGTCCTGGCCTTCGCCAGGACGACACCGTCATTGCGAGGAGCGCAAGCGACGAAGCAATCCATACCTCCGCAAGCGGCGAAATGGATTGCTTCGTCGCTTTGCTTCTCGCAATGACGTTGCAACCGACTGCATATCGTCATGCCGTCGTGGGCGCGCCGAGATGTACGGCCAGAATGTGCTCCGGCGTTTCGGCGACATCGATCCTCTCGCCATCGCCGCCGACGAAGGCAAGCACGGTGCGCTCGCCGTCGCGCCGCATGCTGCCGACGAGCGCGATGTTGATGTGGATGGGCTGCCCCGTCTCGAACCTCGTGCATTGAATCCAGAAGCGCATGGGGTTCTCCTTCTTGAGCCGCCGCAGGATACGAGACGGGGCCTCACTGTTTAGGCAAGCGACCGCAATTCGCGCGCGGCGGCCACCATGTTGGCGAGCGCCGGGCGCACCTCCTCCCACTTGCGGGTCTTCAAGCCGCAGTCGGGATTGATCCAGAGCTGGGTGTCGGAGAGCCGTTGCCTTGCGAGCTTGAGGAGATCGGTGATCTCGCCAATGTCAGGCACTCGCGGTGAATGGATGTCGTAGACGCCGGGGCCGATTTCGTTCGGGTAGCGGTAATTTCGGAAGGCGTCGAGCAATTCCATTTTCGAGCGCGAGGTCTCGATCGAGATGACATCGGCGTCCATCGCCGCGATGGCGTCGATGATGTCGTTGAACTCGGAGTAGCACATATGGGTGTGGATCTGGGTTTCGTCCTGCACGCCGGAGGCGCAGATGCGGAAACTGTCGACCGCCCAATCGAGATAGGTCTTCCATTCCGACCTGCGCAGCGGCAGGCCTTCCCGCAGCGCTGCCTCGTCGATCTGGATCATGCCGGCGCCGGCCGCTTCGAGATCGTGCACCTCATCCCGAATAGCGAGCGCGATTTGCCGGCACACTTCGCTGCGCGGCAGGTCGTCGCGGACAAACGACCAGTTCAGGATGGTCACGGGGCCGGTCAACATCGCCTTCACCGGCTTTGTCGTCAGCGACTGCGCGAATTGCCACCATTCGACCGTCATCGGCTGCGGTCGCGAGACGTCGCCGTAGAGGATCGGCGGCCGGACGCAACGCGAGCCGTAGGACTGCACCCAGCCGAGTTCGGTGAAGGCGAAGCCGGAAAGCTGCTCGCCAAAATACTGCACCATGTCGTTGCGCTCGAACTCGCCATGGACCAGGACGTCGAGCCCGATGCTCTCCTGCCAACGGATGGCGCGCGCGGTCTGATGCTGCAGATAGGTCTTGTACGCGGTATCGCTGAGTGCGCCCTTGGCATGCGCGGCGCGTGCGTTCCTGACATCGGTCGTCTGCGGGAAGGAGCCGATGGTCGTGGTCGGGAAGCGCGGCAGGTTGAACCGCTCGCGCTGCACCTCGACGCGCTCGGCGAACCGGCTGGCACGATGGCGCGTGCCGTCATCGATGGCGGCGAGACGCTGGGCAACCTTCGCATCGTGAATCCGCGGCGAGATCTTGCGCGCGGCCGCGGCGGCATCGGATGCTCGGATCGCTTCGGACGCATGGGCCCGGCCACTTCCAAGAGCTGCGCCGAGGGCGGCAAGTTCTTCGAGCTTCTGCGCCGAGAATGAGAGCCAGGTCTTCACCTCGGGATCGAGCTTCGTCTCCAGCGCGAGATCGATTGGCACATGAAGCAGCGAGCACGATGGCGCGATCTGGACGCGTTCCTTGCCGAGCTTTGCGACAACGAGCTTGAGCTGATCGAGGATCCGGCTCAGATCCGCGCGCCAGACATTCCGGCCGTCGATCACGCCGAGCGACAGCACGCGCTGCTTCGGAACATCCATGAGATCGCCGAGCTGTTCAGGCGCGCGCACGAGATCGAGATGCAGGCCGGCGACCGGAAGGTCAAACGCGACCGCACGATTGCCGCCGAGCCCGCCGAAGTAGGTCGCCAGCATGATCCTGATGTCCGGCACTGCTTTGGCGATTCCGGAATAGGCGCGCCGTAGGGCTTGCTGAGCGGCGGCGTCCAGATCAGTTGCGAGACAGGGCTCGTCGATCTGCACCCATTCCGCGCCGCGGGCAGCGAGCTCGCGCAACACTTCGATGTAGACCGGCAAGAGCCGGTCGAGCAGCGACAGCGTGTCGAAATGCGCGTCCTTGGACTTGGCCAGTTTCAGGAACGTGACCGGGCCGATCAGCACGGGGCGCGTCTGATAACCCAGTGCCTTCGCCTCCTCATACTCTTCGATCGGCTTGCGCGAGGCGAGCGCAAAATACTGGTTCTTGCGAAGCTCCGGCACTATGTAATGATAGTTGGTGTCGAACCATTTCGTCATTTCGAGCGCCGCCACGCCGTGCGTGTGATGGCCATGTCCGCAGGCCTCGTCATGCGCGTCGGCCTTGGTGCCGCGTGCCATCGCGAAATAGGTCGCAAGCGGCACTGCGCCGCCGGTCCAGCCATAGGTTTCCGGGATCGCGCCGACCATCGCGCAGGTGTCGAGCACCTGATCGTAGAACGAAAAATCGTTCGACGGGATCACGGTGATACCGAGCTTCTTCTGCCGCGCCCAATTGGTCGCACGGAGCCCGATGCCGGTTTCGATCAGCGTCTTTTCGTCCGATGCGCCGGACCAAAAGCGTTCCAGCGCGAATTTCAGTTCACGGCGCGGACCGATCCGCGGCGTTCCGAGAGATGCAACAGCAAGTGAAGTGGAAGACATTGGCTTAACCCCATGAGTTGGGGGCAAAGGCCGTAGTGACACGTCTGGATTCCCTGCGCGAGGTGTGCACGGAATCGCAACCGCACCACCGGGACACCCCGCCCGAGGACGTGTATGTTGTCGAGGCAGGTCTCCTGGCTCGCGGGTCGTTGCTGCGGTCCGGCCTTCCCGAAGCTTTGCAGGCTTCAGTGGCAATTGTGGACCGCGGCTCGCCGCTTACAGTTGCGGGGGCAGCTCCGGCTTCACACCGGCTTCCCTCTTAGCTCCGGAAAAAAGATCTCTCCGAAGAACCACGACGCGTTCACTTACCGGCAAGATCGCGCGAACGTCAACTCGGATGACATCACGTGCGCGTGGCGCCGGTTGTTCACAGCATCGACGGCATGGGCCGAAATTTCTGCGCTTCGCCCATACGTCCCATTGACACCATTCCCCAAATCGCACCAGATGTAGCTGTCACGGTCCATCATGACGCAAGGAATGGTGGCTAAGAGGGAAGCCAGTGATCGCGCATTTATCGCGAGAATCCGGCGCTGCCCCCGCAACTGTAAGCAGTGAGTTGCTCCCGACTTTAGACGTCACTGATGCGGCATCGCATTGGGAAGACGGGGAGTAACGCCGACCTGCGAGCCAGGAGACCTGCCGCGACAGCAAAAGAACGTCCACGGGCGGGGTGTCCCGGCGGTCGCTTGCAGGCTCATGTCGGTGCGCCGCCGGCATCATCACGCAGCGTCGCCTCCGGCATCCGGCCCCAACAAACATCACGGGGTCTGCAAGATGTCACTCTCTCTCGATCGCGAAGCAGCAGTCGCGCCTCTCATCCACCTGCGCCCCGAAGCGATCGCGGCGCCGGAAGCGCGGCTGCCGATGCAGGTGATCCGCCGCAACGGCACGGTGTCGCAATTCGATGCCGGCAAGATCTCGGTGGCAATGACCAAGGCCTTCCTCGCGGTCGAGGGTCATACGGCGGCAGCGTCGCGCCGCGTGCACGAGGCGGTCGAGGAATTGACCGCGGAAGTCGTCGGCGCGCTGTCGCGCCGGATGAGCGAGGGCCGCACCTTTCATATCGAAGACATCCAGGACCAGGTCGAATTGGCGCTGATGCGCAGCGGCCATCACAAGGTGGCGCGGGCCTACGTGCTTTATCGCGAGGAGCGGGCGCGGCAGCGCGCCGAGCAGCAGGCCGCGAAATCTGTGAAGGCACCGAGCGGGCCGATCATCCATGTGACGCTCGCGGATGGCACCAAAGTGCCGCTCGACCATGCGCGGCTGGCGATGATCGTCGGCGAAGCCTGCGCCGGGCTCGACGGCGTCGACGCCGCGCCTGTGGTGGCAGAAATCCAGCGCAATCTGTATGACGGCATCAGCCAGGATGAACTCGCGCTCGCCAGCGTGATGGCGGCGCGCACGCTGGTTGAGCAGGAGCCGAATTACGCCTATGTCAGCGCGCGCCTGCTGCTCGACAAGCTCCGCACCGAAGTGCTGTCCTTCGTGCAGGGCACACCAACCACTGCGTCGCAGGCGGACATGGCCGTGCGTTATGGCGAATACTTCCCGGTCTATATCAAGGCCGGCATCCGCGCCGAATTGCTCGACCCCGAGCTCGCCCGCTTCGACCTGAACAAGCTCGCCGCGGCGCTGAAGCCGGAGCGCGATCTCGCGTTCCAGTTCCTCGGCTTGCAGACGCTTTATGATCGCTATTTCCTGCATGTCCGCGGCGACCGGATCGAATTGCCGCAGGCCTTCTTCATGCGTGTCGCCATGGGTCTGGCATTGCGCGAGATCGACCGCGAGGCACGCGCGATCGAGTTCTACAATCTCCTGTCCTCCTTCGACTTCATGGCGTCGACGCCGACGCTGTTCAATTCCGGCACGCTGCGGCCGCAACTGTCGTCCTGCTTTCTCACCACTGTTCCTGATGATCTCGACGGCATCTTCAAGTCGATCAAGGACAACGCGCTGCTTGCCAAATATTCCGGCGGCCTCGGTAATGACTGGACCCGCGTGCGTGGGCTTGGCGCGCACATCAAGGGCACCAATGGCGAGAGCCAGGGCGTGGTGCCGTTCCTTAAAGTTGCCAACGACACCGCGATCGCCGTCAACCAGGGTGGAAAACGCAAAGGCGCGGTCTGCGCCTATCTCGAGACCTGGCACATCGATGTCGAGGAGTTTCTCGACCTGCGCAAGAACACGGGCGACGATCGCCGCCGCACCCATGACATGAACACTGCGAACTGGGTGCCCGATCTCTTCATGCAGCGCGTCGAGGCCGATGGCGCATGGACGCTGTTCTCGCCGGACGAGACGCCCGATCTGCATGATCTCTACGGCAAGGCTTTTGCCGAGCGCTACGCGTCCTACGAAGACAAGGCCGCGCGCGGCGAGATGCGCGTATCCAAGAAGATCCGCGCGGTCGATCTATGGCGCAAGATGCTGACCATGCTATTCGAAACCGGGCATCCCTGGATCACCTTCAAGGACCCCTGCAATTTGCGTTCGCCGCAGCGCCACGTCGGCGTGATCCATTCCTCCAATCTCTGCACCGAGATCACGCTCAACACTTCGGACGAGGAGACCGCGGTCTGCAATCTCGGTTCGATCAACCTGCTCAACCATATCGGCGAGCGCGGGCTCGACTCGGTCAGGCTGAAGCGGACGGTCGCGACGGCGATGCGGATGCTCGACAATGTCATCGACATCAATTTCTACACCATCCCCGAGGCACGGCGCTCCAACCTGCGGCACCGGCCGGTCGGCCTCGGGTTGATGGGATTTCAGGATGCGCTGCATGTGCTTCGTATCCCGCTTGCGTCCGAGGCGGCGGTCACCTTCGCCGACACCAGCATGGAGGCGATCGCCTATCACGCGATCTCGGCTTCCGTCGATCTCGCCGCCGAGCGCGGCCGTTATCCGTCGTTCGAGGGATCGCTGTGGAGCCAGGGCATCCTGCCGATCGATTCGATCGAGCTGCTTGCCGAAGCGCGCGGTGAAGTCGCGATGGACCGCTCGCGCACGCTGGACTGGGAGGGCTTGCGCGAGCGCGTCAAGACGGTCGGCATGCGCAATTCCAACGTGATGGCGATCGCGCCGACGGCAACCATCTCCAACATCTGCGGCGTGGCGCAGTCGATCGAGCCCGCCTACCAGAATCTCTATGTCAAATCCAACATGTCCGGCGACTTCACGGTCGTGAACGCCTTCCTGGTCCGCGATCTCAAGGCGCGCGGGCTGTGGGACGAGGTGATGGTCAGCGACCTCAAATATTTCGATGGCAGTCTCGGTGCGATCGACCGCATCCCCGATGATGTCAAGGCGCTCTACGCGACCGCGTTCGAGATCGACAGCGCCTGGCTGATCGAGGCGGCGGCGCGGCGGCAAAAGTGGATCGACCAGTCGCAGTCGCTCAACCTCTATATCGCCAACCCCTCCGGCAAGAAGCTCGATGCGCTGTATCGCGTGGCCTGGCAGCGCGGCCTGAAGACGACCTATTACCTGCGCTCGCGCAGCGCCACCCATGTCGAGAAGTCGACGCTGAAGGGCACCGACGGCAAGCTCAACGCCGTTACAGTTGCCCCGGCGATGTCCACCGCCCCGGACTTGTCCGGCGCCATCGCGTGCTCGATCGACAATCCCGAATGCGAAGCCTGCCAGTGAGCAGCGGAATAAGGAACAACACCATGCTCGACTGGTCAGAGCCCGCCGCGCCCGCGCGCTACGCGGCCATCCCCGTCATGAACGTCACCGCAGCCGGCAACCAGACCGGCCTCGGCGCCATCGATCGCCATGGCGGCCGTGTCTCGGTCGACGACAAGCGGATGATCAACTGCCGCGCCGACGTCAATCAGTTGCTGCCGCTGAAATACAAATGGGCGTGGGAGAAATATCTTGCCGCCTGCAACAACCACTGGATGCCAACGGAAGTCTCGATGCAGGCCGACATCGCGCTGTGGAAATCGCGCGACGGCCTGACTGAGGACGAGCGCCGCGCGATCAAGCGCAATCTCGGCTTCTTCGCGGCGTCCGAAAGCCTCGTCGCGAACAACATCGTGCTCGCGATCTATCGCCATCTGACCAATCCGGAATGCCGGCAATATCTGTTGCGGCAGGCCTTCGAGGAGGCCGTGCACACCCACACCTTCCAGTACATCGTCGAGAGCCTGGGGCTCGATGAAGGCGAGCTGTTCAACATGTACCGCGAGGTGCCCTCGATCACGGACAAGGCGGCGTGGGCGCTGAAGCATACACAGCATCTGGACGATCCCGATTTCAGGACCGGGACGCCGGAAGCCGACCAGGCGTTCCTGCGCGACCTCGTCGCCTTCTACGTCATCTTCGAAGGCATGTGGTTCTACACCGGCTTCGCGCAGATCCTCTCGCTCGGCCGGCGCAACAAAATGGTCGGGATCGCCGAGCAGTATCAGTACATCCTGCGCGATGAATCCATCCACCTGAACTTCGGCATCGATGTCATCAACCAGATCCGAATCGAGAATCCGCATCTTTGGACGAAGGCGTTCCAGGAGGAGATTCGCGAGATGGTGCGGACGGCGGCCGAGCTCGAAGCAGCCTATGGGCGGGACACCATGCCGCGCGGCTTTCTCGGATTGAACGCGGCACTCTGCGAAACCTACATGCACTTCATCGCCAATCGCCGTTGCGCCCAACTCGGGCTCGCGCCGGTATTCGATGAAGCCGACAATCCCTTTCCCTGGATGTCGGAGGCGATGGACCTGAAGAAAGAGAAGAATTTCTTCGAGACCCGCGTGATCGAATACCAGAACGGCGGCGCGTTAAGCTGGGAGTAACCAAGGTCCGGCGGTGGGACCCCTTCTTTTTGTGCATTCCAGACGGCACAAATCCGTCTTGCCAGACGCCATGAATAGGTGTTCATCTTTTGTAGCGATCCGCGCTCGATCGCCCAAAATAGTGAAGTCTCGTTCGGCCGATCCCGAGCCGGCGAGAGCCTGGGGACGGGAACCGCGCCATGGTCTATCGGCGAACCCATCAAGTGGTAAAGCGGCTGGCCGCCCGGCGCAGCGCCATTCTGGCGGCGGCGCGCGAAGCGGCGGCGGATGGCGGCATGGCCGCGGTGCAGATCGCGCCCGTCGCGGTCCGCGCCCATGTCGCGGCGGGAACCGTCTACCGTTATTTCCCGTCCAAGGCCGACCTGATCTCCGAGCTGATCGCCGAGGTTTCGCGCGACGAACTCGCCGCGATTCGCCGGGCGGCCGATGCCGCGCCGGGGCCGTCCTCGGCGCTGGCCGCCGCGGTCACCACGGTTGCCGTCCATGTGTTGTCGCAGCGTAAGCTCGCCTGGGGCATCCTGGCCGAGCCTGTCGATGTCGATGTCACCGCCTCGCGGCTTGCCAGCCGGCGCGAGATCGCCGGCGAAATCGCCACTCGAATCGATGCCGCGGTACGCGCCGGCCACCTGCCGGCGCAGGACACCGCGCTCGCCGCCACCGCGCTGCTCGGCGCGCTGCATGAGTCGCTGGTCGGCCCGCTCGCGCCCGACAATCTCGACGATCCCGCCAAGCTGCGCGACGCCGTGCAAACGGTGACGCTGCTCGCATTGCGCGCCGTCGGCGTCATGGACGCCCGCGCCCGCGGCCTCGTGGTGCAGGCCACCACGCCCGCGAAGGCGCTGGTGGGGGCGTAGGCGCCAAGAGCGAAGTAGGGTGGGCAAAGCGAAGCGTGCCCACCATCTGTCGACAGTTGCGTTCCGGAATGGTGGGCACGCTGCGCTTTGCCCACCCTACGAGGTTATGCGCCGTACGAACGCCCGTCACTTCTCCGTGTCGCTTTGGGGCGCGACGGAGGCGATTCGGACCATGTTGGTGGTGCCGGGGATGCCGAGGGGGACGCCGGCGACGATGATCACGCGCTGGCCTGCGCGGGCAAAGCCATCCCTGAACGCGATGGAGTTGGCGCGGTCGACCATGTCGTCCTGGTCGCGCGCGTCCTCGGCGACGACACAATGCACGCCCCACACGACCGAGAGCTTGCGGCCCGTCGCCAGGTTCGGCGTGATCGCAACGACCGGCACCTTGGGCCGTTCGCGCGCGACGCGGATTGCGGTCGAGCCTGACGAGGTCCAGCAGATGATCGCCGAGAGGTCGAGCGTCTCGGCGATCTGGCGCGCGGCATCCGCGATCGCATCGCCCACCGTCTGCTCCGGCTCGGCGCGCTGCGCGGTGAGCACGCCGCGATAGGTCGGGTCGCGTTCCACTTCCTCGCCGATGCGGTTCATGGTGGTGACCGCTTCCACCGGATATTTGCCGGCAGCCGATTCCGCCGAGAGCATGATCGCGTCCGCGCCCTCATAGACGGCGGTGGCGACGTCAGAGACCTCGGCGCGGGTCGGCACCGGCGCCTGGATCATCGATTCCAGCATCTGGGTCGCGACCACCACCGGCTTGCCGGCGCGGCGCGCCATCCGCGTCATCTGCTTCTGCAGGCTCGGCACGCGCTCCAGCGGCAGCTCGACGCCGAGATCACCGCGCGCGACCATCAGCGCATCGGATGCCTCGATGATGTCGGCCAGCCGGTCGATCGCCTGCGGCTTCTCGATCTTCGCCATTACTGCGGCGCGGCCGCGGATCATCTTCTTGGCCTCGTGGACGTCCTCGGCGCGCTGCACGAAGGACAGTGCGATCCAGTCGATGCCCGTCGTCAGCGCGGCCTCGAGATCGGCGCGGTCCTTCGGCGTCATCGCCGACACCGGCAGGTCGGTGTCGGGGAGGCTGACGCCCTTGCGGTCCGACATCTTGCCGCCGATCACCACGCGCGTCACCGCGCGGTCGGGCGAGGTCTCTTCCGCAATCAGCCGCACCTTGCCGTCATCGAGCAATAGCGCGTGGCCGGGCCGCAGTGCCGCCAGGATCTCCGGATGCGGGAGGTTGACGCGGGTGCTGTCGCCCGGCGTCTTGTCGGAATCGAGCACGAAGCTCTGGCCGTTGTTGAGCTGCACTGAGCCCTCGGCAAAGGCGCCGAGCCGGAGCTTGGGCCCCTGCAGGTCGACCAGGATGCCGATCGGCCGGCCGTAGCTGGACTCGACATTGCGGATGGTCTTCACAAGGTCCCGCATCTTGTCATGCGGGGTGTGGCTCATGTTGATGCGAAAGAGGTCGGCGCCGGCCTCGAACAGCTTGCGGATCATTGCGCTGTCGGAGGAGGCGGGACCCAAGGTCGCGAGGATCTTGATCCGACGTAGTCTTCTCATTGCTTGCTTCCGGGCGGTGCGGCTGGAGGTAGACCAGACGCGCCTGGAGGCGTTCCGCCCGGTGGATTGGGCAGGCCTGGCACTGGGGGAGTCCCCGGTGCGACCCCGCCCGGCATTCCCGGCACCTTCTGCGCCGGCTGCTCGTTGGCTTCCGTCAGTTGTACGGTCCACGCCCGTTGCTCCCCGGTATCGACCTCGAAGAAGCCAGTGCGGTCATAGCCGCGCGCCAGGCAATTCTCGGTGCCGCGAATGGTGAACTCCTTGTCGCGCGAGCACATGAAGGCCTGGCCCGACCATTCGCCGCCGCGGTCATAGTCCAGCGCGTAGATGTAATAATAGCGCGCGACCAGATTGCCCCGCAGCAAGGTCTCGCAGGAGCGCGAGGAGATGTTCCACCAACCCTCGGTGGTCCAGCCCTCCGCGTCCTTGTAGCCGAGCGCGATGCCGACCCGGCTGGCGGTATTGTTGCAGAGCCGGAAATCGGCCGCCGCGGGGCTGGTCCACAGGCACGCCGCCACAAGCGCCAGCATGGGCAGAAGACCGGCAAGCAGACGAGGGGGGAGGGGAAGGGAATCCAGTACGATCATGAGGCGAAGCTACACCGAATCATTGACGATTTCGCGTGGCTCGGTGGCGCCTGTCAACGGAAGGCAGGCGGACTTCTGCCATCGAAAACCGCCGATCCCACCCGATTTCATGCTGTTTTGCGCAGCGATGTGGCAAAATCTGTGACGAATCCCACCTGATATCAATATGCTGGGAATCACAAACCGGGATGACGGCCATGACCATTGACGACAGGACCAGGACCGAGCTGGAAGCCGCCGTGTTCCGGCGCCTGGTGCAGCATCTGCAGGACCGCACCGACGTCCAGAATATCGACCTGATGAACCTCGCCGGATTCTGCCGGAATTGCCTCTCCAACTGGATGAAGGAAGAGGCCGACGCCAAGGGTATCGCGATCAGCAAGGATGAGAGCCGCGAGGCCGTCTACGGCATGCCCTATGAAGAGTGGAAGGCAAAATACCAGGGCACGGCGACGCCGGAGCAACTGGCCACGATGAAGAAGGCGCATCCCGGGCATTGAGGCGAGGCCTGTAGCCCGGATGGAGAGCAGCGCAATCCGGGGTCTTTGCCGCGCGCACACCAAGATTCCCGGATTACGCTGCGCTCCATCCGGGCTACGGGCCTGTACCGGGAATCACGGACTTCTCCCGCATCTCTTGTGGGCGCGCTGTGGATGAGCGCGACGTTTCCTTGACGGGAGGCGTCCCAAACTTGAGGGTCATTTCCGACACGCGATGCGTGAGGAGCGCATACCGCTCAGGACGCCTCAACACCAGTTCCATTTCAGGAGTACCCGATGGCCACCTCCGCTGCCGTCAAAGAAGAACCCGCGACCCGATTCGCAAAAGACCAGCTCAAGGCCATCATCGAACGCATCGAGCGGCTGGAAGAAGAGAAAAAGGCGATCTCGGACGACATCCGCGACGTCTATGCCGAGAGCAAGGGCAACGGATACGACGTCAAAGCCCTGCGCACGATCGTGCGCCTGCGCAAGCAGGATCCGAACGAGCGCCAGGAACAGGAGACGATCATCGAGACCTACATGCAAGCGCTGGGGATGATCTGAGGCGCTAGCCGGATAACGACACCCCTGTCGTCCCGGGCAAGCGAAGCGCGACCCGAGACACCGCCGTCATTGCGAGGAGCAACGCGACGAAGCAATCCATGTCTCCGCAAGTGGTGGCATGGATTGCTTCGCTTCGCTCGCAATGACGGAAAGGATTCCGTTTCGATGTCAGACAGCGGCGGATTCCCGTTTTCGCGGGACGACACTGAATTTGGGGAGGCGAATCAGCGCAGCGCGGCGGTGCGGACGACGAAGGAGGTCGTCGGAAGCGTTGCGGTGGCGGAGCCGGTGAAGCTGTCGCAGCTCATGCCCATCATCGGATCGTTTGAGAAGGTCATGTTGATCCCGGCCTGCGGCTTGACGAAATGGGCGCGCATCATGGTCATGTCGGTATCGCCGAGCACGGTGGTCAGCATGGCGTTGCTCGCGCTCGGCGCCAGCATCACCACGCGCATCCAGAGATCGTTGCCCTTGGCGGCGGAGATACGGGTCGAGGTCGAGATCACGCTGCCCTGACCTTGCGCGCCCTTGGCGACCACGGTGTTGATCTCGGTTGCGGCGGCGCCGGCATTGCGGCTCGGACGGACGCTGCGTGGGACCGGCGCGGAGGCGGCAACGACATTGCTACGGTCAACCGACGAGTTCGCCGGGGCATAGGCGAGCGCTTTGTTGAAATTCTCCGACACGCTGGCAGTGGCCTGCGGATCGGTGGCACCGACCGCCTCGCGTGCCTTGAAGGCTGCGATCTGCGCGGCGGTTGCCTGTTTCGCTGCCGGTAGATCGTCGCCCCAGAAGCCGCGGGCATTGATGATGTCGGCAGGCGTCTCAAGCTTCGGCTCGGACTTCTCGGCGGGCGCCGGCGCTGCCGGCTTGGCCTTTGCGGCCGGGACGATCTGGGCGTCGGCTGCGGCGAGCTGGATCGTCGAGGCGAATTGCGGTTTTGCGCGCGGCATCGGCACGGGGTCGGCCGACTTGGAGTCGGCAGATCTGGCGGAAGCCAGGACGGGCGCGGGCTTCTCGACGGCAGCCGACGTAGCTGCGCCCTCGTCGTCCTCGTCGCTCCCAGCAGCCGGCTTGCCCGTGAACAGCGCGGTCAGGAAGCCGCCGATCTTGCCGCCGCCGGACGACGAGCCATCGCCATTACCGCGCCGCTCAATGTCGGCGCGGGCAAGCTCATAGCCCTTCAACGGGTTGCCATCGGAGGGGACGTGGACGGTGCGGCCGTCCGGGAACACCCTCGCCAACTGGTCATGCGTCATGCGTGGCCAGTGGCGAATCGAGCCGGTGTCGAGGTGAACAAAAGGCGAGCCGGAGGTCGGATAGAAACCGACACCGCCACGCTGTAGGCGCAGGCCGGCATAGCGGATCTGCTCGAGCGGCACGCCGGGAATGTAGAAATCCATCGCATGCCCCAGCATGTGCTGGCTGAAGCGCGCCACCCCGGAGGAGCGGCGGCGGAGCATGGCGTTAGTAGCGGGAGAGCGGTAGGAGGAGATGATGTTGATCGGCTGCTTGCCGTCGACGTCGCGATAGACTTCCCAGAGGATGTCGAAGAGCCGACGATCCATCGTGGTCTCGTCCTGGGTGCGCCAGTCGCGCAAGAAGTGATTGAGCTTCTTCAGCGCGTCTTCGTCGTAGCGGCCGTCGCGCTTGAAGGTGATGGTGAGATCTTCGTTCGAATGGGTGTGGTGGAAGGAGAGGGTGCGGGTCTCGTTCAAGGCGGTGGCGTCGTGAACCGATCCGGCGCCTGCAAGCAGCAATAGCGACGTCAGCCCGACCTGACATCCGGCTTTCGGGAACGACAGCAGTTTATAGTGGCGTGTGCGTACAGCCAGCACCGATGAGCCCACCCAGTCGTCGAGCGTTCGACCTTTCTTTCGCAGACCCCGGCGAAAGGCGGTGAACGCATTCTTAAAGCGGGACGGTTAACCGAGATTTACCATCCCGTTTCCCAAGTTGGCTCTCACCTAAACTGTTGACTGTGGCGAAAAAGCGCCGCCACCCGCGCCAAATGAATAATGGTTAATGTAATTGATCCCGCCGGGCGGGCGGGATCATTGATTTTGCTCTGGAATCTGGCGCGTCCCGAGAGCGGTGGATTAACGGGTGAACACCCCGCGCGACTGTCCGCGCCCAATCGGAGCGGGCGGCACAGGCTGGCCGCCGCCGAACAGCCGCTCGAAGAAGTTCAGGCCGGAATTGGTGTTTTCGCTGGCGATGCTGACGCCGGGCGGCAGGCTGTTGCGGCTCGGGCGCGAATAGTTCGGCTGCGCATGCGCCACCACTGATTCGAGGTCCTTGCCGCGGTTGTTCTTGAGCAGCGCCAGCATGCCGGCGTCGCGGCCATAGACGTCCTTCCGGAATTGCAACTTGCCGACATCGTCCACGAACGCGGTCTGGTAGGTGATGTTGACCGGGATCGGGGTCGGGAATTTCAGGTCGATCTCGCTCGAGCCATACATGCTGCGGATCCGCTCCGGCGTCCAACGCTCGTCCGTCATCGTGATGTTGAGCAGCACGGAAGCGTACTGGTCCGGGTTCTGCACGCGCATGCAGCCATGGCTGAAGGCGCGCTCTTCCCTGCCGAACAGGTTCTTGTCCGGCGTGTCGTGCTGATAGACCAGGAACTTGTTCGGGAAGTTGAAGCGGATGCGTCCGAGCGCGTTCGCTTCACCCGGTGGCTGCGAGATGTGAATCGAGCCGTCGCGGCCATATTCGAGCCGCAGGCCCATCCGCTGCAGCACGGTGGGATCCTGCTGCAGGGCCGGCAGGTATTCGTTGTAGATGATCGACGGCGGCACGTTCCAGGTCGGGTTGACCGTGATGTACTTCATCGTCTCGGTCAGAAGCGGGGTGGCGTGCTGTCCCGGCTTGCCGGTCACGACCCGCGTGGTCCAGACCGGCGCACCGTTCTGCATCACCCGCAGCGTGTAGTCGGGGATGTTGAGGATGACATAGGCGTTGCCGAGGGAAGCCGCGCCAAGCTGGCGCGGCAGCCAGCGCCAGCGCTCCATGTTGACGATGACGGTGTCGATCTGCCTGTCGCGCTTCGGGCTGTTGATCGCTTTCACGGTGCGATCGTCAAGCACGCCGGTAGGCTTCAGCTCGACGCTGCGCTGGAATTTGCGCACGGCTTCGGCGACCTTGGCGTCGTAACGCGTGTCATCCGGATTCTCGTTGACGCCGAGCTTGGCGCGGAGCTGCGGCACGCGCGGATCTTCCGGCACATCCGCCGGCTGCTTTTTGGTGGCGGGCTTGTAGGCCAGCACCGGCCCCTCGGTGATCTCGATCGCCGGGCCATCGCCCTGGCCGCGCAACTCGGCGAGCTTGGCCTTGAGCTCGCGGTAGAGCTTGTGCGGCGGGTTGTAGCTGTCCAGCGCGGCGGAGGCGTCCTTCGCGCCGGTCACGTTGGCGAGGACTTCCGACGGATCGATCGGATGCTCGGGATAGAGGATGTCGGCCGAGACCTGCGACCAGTGCATCCGGCCGCTCTGCGCCTGACGCGCATAATCCAGCATGCTGGCGGTGAGCTTCAGCTCGGCTTCCGCCAGCGCGTCGGGCGAGGAGAAGGCCAAGGCAAACTCCGGCACCGGATAGTCTTCCGGGTTGAGGCCATCGGAGGCGGCGTCCTTGAGCCGCGCGATCACGCCCTTGCCGGTTGCGGTCAGCTTGCCGCCTTGCGTGAACACCGGCGCATAGTCGCGCGCGGAGTAGAACTTCTCGACCGCGGCGCGCTCGTTCTTGCGGTCAAAGGTGCGCAGCGTCTTGCCGGCCAGCGTCTCGCGAAGCTTGTCGGCAACCAGCTGATCTTCCGCCGGCACGTTGCTCGCAGCCTTGACCGGCTCTTTGGCGGGCTCGGCTACAGGCGCGTTGGCGGTTGCCGGAGCAGGCGCCGTGACGGACGCAGGAGCGGCGGCGGTCGCAGCAGCGGGCCCGGCTGAAGGCGTCACCGTGGCGGTGTCGTTCTTGACTGGCTCCTTCGCCGTGTCCTTGGGCGCGTCCTTCGCCACGTCGCTCGGCTTCGGTTCGGCGGCGGGCGCGGTGACGACATCGGCCGGCTTGGATTCGAGCTTGGGCTCAGCGGTTTTGGTGGCGGCGTCGGGTTCGCTCGGCGTGATGGCGTCCTTCGTCGCATCCGGCACCGAGGCGGTGGTGTCCAGCTTGATATCGGCCGCGGTCGGCGGCGGAACGTTGGCAGGCTCGGGACGCGGGATCGCGGCATCGATCGCGAGTTCTGCGGCGCTGGCGCGCGGCGCGTCCGACTGGGCCAGCGCTGAGGTCGCAGAGACCGTCAGGAACGTCGCGGCGACGGCCATCAGCACGCGGTCGAATCCGGTACGGCCTTTCGAACAGTCACGCATCGTCACACCCCCTGGGGCGAACTGCCCGGCTTTGGAACAGTTCTCACATCATGGTCCTGGAGCCCGATGACGCTTCGTTAGAGCCGTCATCACGCTCGATTTGTTCGAGCATGACCTTCCCGGATCATGCCCTCAGATTGCGCGGAAGCGCCGGCCTCACTCGATCAAAACTGCTTCACGCCTGCACGCAACAAAATCAACGCAGACGATACATACGCCCCCTTCATGCAGCCAGCGCCATGCGGGGCAACTCACGACAAACTGACCTTGACTAACCACTTGCACTCGATCTTGCGCGATTTTTGCCACGCGGCACCCCGTTTGTCTGTCACCCCCAAGCCACGGTTCAATAGGTTCCGGACTGAGCATGCGAAGCCACGACCTAATGCCCGCTCTGGGGCATAAACGCCGATCGGCTCAATTGGTGCCGCCGGCGCCGTCGGCGGAGTCATTTGCCGCGGCTTCGTCGATCTTGCGGTAGAGCGTCGAGCGGCCGATCTTCAGGCGCCGCGCGACCTCCGACATCTGCCCGCGATAATGCGAGATCGCGAAGCGGATGATCTCGTTCTCCATCTCTTCCAGTGGCCGCACGTCGCCGCTGCTGGTCAGCATCGAGAGGCTGCCGGCGGCAGGTAGTGGGGCGATGGGTATGTCGTTACCCGATACCATTGCGGGCGCGGTCGACGGAGCGACGATCAGCGGCTCGCCATGCGTCGGGGCTGGGTCAGCAAGTGGATGCGCGGCGACCTGCGGAAAGTCGGCGAGGTCAAGCTGGTCGCCATCGCTCATGACCACGGCGCGATACACCGTGTTCTCGAGCTGGCGGATGTTGCCGGGCCAATCGAGCTGCGAAAGATGCGCCATCGCCTCGCCGCTGATGCCGGTGATGTTGCGGTTTTCCTCGGCGTTGAAGCGCGCGAGGAAATGCCGCAGCAGATGCGGGATGTCTTCGCGCCGCTGCCGCAGCGGAGGAATCGTCAGCGGCAAGACGTGCAGGCGGTAGAATAGGTCCTCGCGGAATTGGCCGGCTTTCACCAGTTCGAGCAATCTGCGATTGGTGGCGGAGATGATGCGGACGTCGACCTTCACCGGCTTGCGGCCGCCGACGGCTTCCACCGTGCCCTCCTGCAGCGCACGCAAGAGCTTCACCTGCGCGGTCAGCGGCAGTTCGCCGACCTCATCGAGGAAGAGTGTGCCGCCATGGGCTTCCACGAACTTGCCCATGTGGCGTTCGGTGGCGCCGGTGAACGCGCCCTTCTCATGGCCGAACAGGATCGACTCCACGAGATTGTCGGGGATCGCACCGCAGTTCACCGCGACGAACGGCTTCGATTTGCGCTCGCTGCTGCCGTGGATGGCGCGGGCGAACAATTCCTTGCCGACGCCGGATTCGCCTTCGATCAATACCGGAATGGCTGATGAGGCGGCCTTCTGCGCGGTGCGCAGCACGCTTGTCATCGCTTCGCTGCGGGTGATGATGTCGGTGAACGTGAGCCGCCCCTCGCGGCTGTGGCGGATGCGCTGCAATTCACCCTTGAGTGCAGAAGTGTTCAGCGCGTTGCGCAAGGATACCTGCAGCCGCTCGAAGCCGACCGGCTTGACGACGAAATCCTGGGCGCCGGCGCGCATCGCCGAGACCACGTTGTCGATGCCGCCATGTGCGGTCTGCACGATGACGGGGACGTTCAAACCAGCGTCACGAATCTTTGCGAGCACGCCCAAGCCGTCGAGGCCGGGCATCACGAGGTCGAGCACGACCGCATCGATGGTCTGGTTTTCCTGGGCGGTGAGTGCGGCGATGGCATCGTCGCCGCTGTCGACTACGAGGGGCTGGTAGCCGCATTTTTGCACCATGTTTTCAACCAGACGGCGCTGTACTGCGTCATCATCGGCAATCAAAATGGTGGCAACCATGGTTTTCCCCGCGCGTTACGCTTATCTGTCTCGAATCGGGGCACTCTCGCCGAAGCCGATTAACGCCCTCTTAAACGTTGCCCATCCCCGCACATTTCGCCGCCGCATCTCCGATTGAACACAGGTTACCAGCAAGATGACCTCGCGCTCCTCCGCTCTCCGCAAACCAACGCAACGCAAGCCGGCCAATGCCAAATCCGCCGCAAACAAGTCCGCCGCGAAGAAGACCGCGGGAAAGACCGGCAAATTGCCGGAATGGAATCTCGTCGATCTCTATTCCGGCATCGACGCACCGGAAGTCGCGCGCGACCTTGCGAAGATGGATGCAGATTGCGTCGCGTTTGAGACCGACCACAGGGGCAAGCTCGCGGAACATACGGCGCGGGAAGATGGCGGAAAGTGGCTCGCGGAAGCCGTGCGACGCTATGAAGCGATCGACGATCTCGCCGGCCGGCTCGGCTCCTTTGCCGGCCTGGTGCATGCCGGCGACAGCGTCGATCCCGCGATCACGAAATTTTACGGCGATGTTTCAGAGCGCCTGACGGCTGCCTCGACGCATCTTCTGTTCTTCGCGCTCGAGCTCAACCGCATTGACGATGATGTGATCGAGCGCGCGATGCAGGCGGAAGACCTCGCATATTACCGGCCCTGGATCGAGGATCTGCGCAAGGAGAAGCCGTATCAACTCGAGGATCGCATCGAGCAGCTTTTCCACGAGAAGTCGCAGAGCGGCTATGCCGCCTGGAACCGGCTGTTCGACCAGACCATCGCCGGCCTGCGCTTCAAGGTCGGCGCCAAGGAACTCGCGATCGAGCCGACGCTCAATTTCCTGCAGGACCGCGATGGCGTAAAGCGCAAGGCGGCGGCGGAGGCGCTGGCGAAAACCTTCAAGGCCAATGAGCGCACCTTCGCGCTTGTCACCAACACGCTCGCCAAGGACAAGGAGATTTCCGACCGTTGGCGCGGCTTCCAGGATGTCGCCGATTCCCGCCATCTCAACAACCGCGTCGAGCGCGAGGTCGTGGATGCGCTGGTCGCGTCCGTGCGCGCCGCCTATCCGAAACTGTCGCATCGCTACTACCGGCTGAAGGCGGGCTGGTTCAAAAAGAAGAAGCTGCCGCATTGGGACCGCAACGCGCCATTGCCCTTTGCCGCGACCGGCACGATCGCCTGGCCCGAGGCGCGCAACATGGTGCTGTCGGCCTATCGCGGTTTTTCCACCGACATGGCCGCGATCGCCGAGCGCTTCTTCACCGACCGCTGGATCGATGCGCCGGTCAGGCCGGGCAAGGCGCCCGGCGCCTTCTCGCATCCGACCACGCCGTCAGCGCACCCTTACGTGCTGATGAACTATCAGGGCAAGCCGCGCGACGTGATGACGCTCGCGCATGAGCTCGGCCATGGCGTGCACCAGGTGCTGGCGGCAAAGAACGGCGCCCTGATGGCGCCGACGCCGCTGACGCTTGCGGAGACCGCGAGCGTGTTCGGGGAGATGCTGACCTTCAAGCGCCTTTTGACCGAGACCAAGAGCGCCAAGCAGCGTCAGGCGCTGCTCGCCGGCAAGGTCGAGGACATGATCAACACCGTGGTGCGGCAGATCGCGTTCTATTCGTTCGAGCGCGCGGTGCACACCGAGCGCAAGAACGGCGAATTGACTGCCGAGCGGATCGGCCAGATCTGGCTTTCCGTGCAGAACGAGAGCCTAGGGCCGGCGATCGAAATCAAGCCCGGTTATGAGAATTTCTGGATGTACATCCCGCATTTCATCCATTCGCCGTTCTACGTCTACGCCTATGCGTTCGGCGACTGCCTGGTGAATTCGCTCTATGCGGTCTACGAGCACGCCTCCGACGGCTTTGCGGAACGCTATCTCGACATGCTCGCAGCCGGCGGAACCAAGCATTATTCGGAACTGCTCAAGCCATTCGGCCTCGACGCCAAGGACCCCAAGTTCTGGGACGGCGGGCTGTCGGTGATCTCGGGCATGATCGACGAACTCGAAGCGATGGGCTGAAGGGCCAGGGCGTAAAACATCTGTTGAACGAGGTTTTAGAGCGCGTTATACTGATGTATAACGTGCATTGAGGTATGAAAATTATGTTGTTTTTTGAAGCTCTTACAAGAAATCGGCGCGACTGTGCGCAACTCGAAAGGCAAATTTCTGATGAAAATCGAGATCAAAAAGATCGGGAATTCCGATGGCCTGCTGCTTCCTCGCGAGCTGATGCAGCGGCTCGACCTGAAGCGCGGTCAGCAACTGCATGTCACCGAGCTTCCGGGAGGCGGCTTCCAGGCGCTTCCCTACGATCCGGATTTTGAACGGACGATGGAAGTCGCAGATGAGGTCATGGACAAGTATCGCGATACGCTGGCGGCGCTCGCAAAATAACGGAAGTTGGGAATGAGCGAGCCGGAAGAGCCGCTTTGGATCACCTATGAGCAAGCAATCGCCATCCACGCCCGTCAACTTCGTCGCTTCGGCGGCGCCCCCGGGCTACGCGACGAAGGCATGCTGCGATCGGCGCTGGAGCGCCCGGTCAACAAATGGAGCTACGAGCAGGCCTCTTTGGCTGAGCTGGCGGCAGCCTATGCGTTTGGCCTCGCCAAGAACCACGCCTTTATCGATGGGAACAAGCGTATTGCCTTTATGGCGATGATGACGTTTCTCATCAAGAATGGCGTCAGCTTCAGTCCTGACCCGGCGCACGCGACATCAATAATTCTGTCGCTCGCGGCCGGGGAGGTCTCCGAGGAAAGCCTCACCCGCTGGATCCGGGATAATTGGCCTTCCGAATGAGGCGATAGGCGAGGCGGCGTTGCCCTGTTCGCGGCTTTGCGCTATGGCACGGCTGAAATTCAGACGTTTGATGACTGGGGACACCGATGGCAAACCATAGCGAAGTGGCTTACACCACCGCCGACGGCAACGACTACATCGAGCATGAGCGGACCTATGAAGGCTTCATCATGCTGGTCAAGTACGGCACCGCGACGGTCGCCCTCATTCTCGTCTTGATGGCCTTCTTCCTGGTCTGATCTCTCGCCGGCCGCGCCGCCAATGCCGGCGGTGCTCAAAAAAATTGCATTCAAACCGGTCCCAAAACCGGTATCCAACGTTGCGGGAGTAACGCTAAGTTTGCTTGCGTGCGCTGTCCCGCGCCGCCGGAGGCCTTATGAAGATTGCCGTTGCCAAGGAAATCGACCCGTCCGAACCGCGGGTCGCCGCGTCCCCTGACACTATCAAGAAACTCAAGGCGCTCGGCGCCGAGATCGCGGTCGAGCCGGGCGCGGGCATCAAGTCGGGCCTGCCGGATTCGGAATTCACCGCCGTGGGCGCCACGGTGAACGCGGATGCGGTGAAGGATGCCGACATCGTCATCAAGGTGAAGCGGCCGGAGGCGTCCGAACTCTCGAAATACAAGCGCGGCGCGCTCGTCATCGCCATCATGGACCCCTACGGCAATGACGCCGCGCTGAAGGCGATGGCGGATGCCGGCATTTCGGCCTTTGCGATGGAGTTGATGCCGCGCATCACCCGCGCGCAGGTGATGGACGTTTTGTCCTCGCAGGCGAACCTCGCCGGCTACCGCGCGGTGATCGAGGGCGCCGAAGCCTTTGGCCGCGCCTTTCCGATGATGATGACCGCGGCCGGCACGATCCCCGCCGCGAAAGTGTTCGTGATGGGCGTCGGCGTCGCCGGCCTGCAGGCGATCGCGACCGCGCGCCGGTTAGGGGCCATCGTCACCGCGACCGACGTGCGTCCGGCGACCAAGGAGCAGGTGGAGAGCCTCGGCGCCAAATTCCTCGCGGTCGAGGACGAGGAGTTCAAGAACGCACAGACCGCGGGCGGCTACGCCAAGGAGATGTCCAAGGAGTACCAGGCCAAGCAGGCCGCGCTCACCGCCGAGCACATCAAGAAGCAGGACGTCGTGATCACGACGGCGCTGATCCCCGGCCGCCCGGCGCCCATGCTCGTCTCCGCGGACATGGTCAAATCGATGCGGCCGGGCTCAGTGCTGGTCGATCTCGCCGTCGAACGCGGCGGCAATGTCGAGGGCGCGAAGGCCGGCGAGGTCGTCGACGTCGATGGCATCAAGATCGTCGGCTATACCAACGTCGCCGGCCGTGTCGCGGCCTCCGCCTCGGGTCTCTATGCCCGCAACCTGCTGGCTTTCATCGAGACGCTGGTCGACAAGGCGAACAAGGCGCTTGCCGTCAATTGGGATGACGAACTGGTGAAATCCACCGCGCTGACCAAGGACGGCGCCGTCATCCATCCGAACTTCCAGCCGAAAGCTTAAGGAGAGAAGCCATGGAGCATATCGCGCAGGCCGTCGATCCCTTCGTATTCCGGCTTTCCATTTTCGTGCTGGCCGTGTTCGTCGGCTATTTCGTGGTGTGGTCGGTGACCCCCGCGCTGCATACGCCGCTGATGAGCGTTACCAACGCGATCTCCTCGGTGATCGTGGTCGGCGCGCTGCTCGCGGTTGGCGTCGGCATGATCTCGAGCGGCTCGGGCTGGGCGCGCGGCTTCGGCTTCGTGGCGCTGATCTTCGCCTGCGTGAACATCTTCGGCGGCTTCCTTGTCACCCAGCGCATGCTGGCGATGTACAAGAAGAAGTCCAAGTAAGCGGCTAATGGGAAGTTTCCAACAGATATCGTCATGCCCCGCGCAGGCGGGGCATCCAGTACGCCGTGACGCTTCGTCGGAACACGACGATTTCGGATTACTGGATCATCCGCCTTCGCGGATGATGACAGGACGGGGGACCTGAGATGAACGCCAATCTCTCTGCATTATTGTATCTCGTGGCGGGTGTGCTGTTCATCCTGTCGCTCAGGGGGCTGTCGAGCCCCGCCACCTCGCGGCAGGGCAACCTGTTCGGCATGATCGGCATGGCGATCGCGATTCTGACCACGCTCGCGAGCCATCCGCCGGCCGACGGCGTCGCCTGGCTGCTGGTCGTGCTTGGTGTCGCCATTGGCGGCACGATCGGCGCCGTGATCGCGCGGCGGGTGCCGATGACCTCGATGCCCGAACTGGTCGCCGCGTTCCACTCGCTGGTCGGCATGGCCGCGGTGCTGGTCGCCGCCGGCGCGTTCTATGCGCCCGAGGCCTTTGACATCGGCACGCCCGGCAATATCCACACCCAGAGCCTGATCGAGATGTCGCT
Organism: Bradyrhizobium sp. Arg237L; assembly: GCF_029990105.1. NCBI lineage: Bacteria > Pseudomonadati > Pseudomonadota > Alphaproteobacteria > Hyphomicrobiales > Nitrobacteraceae > Bradyrhizobium > Bradyrhizobium sp. Arg237L. Next base: position 23,153 of record NZ_JAQMIL010000066.1, read on the forward strand.
CGGCGTCGCGATCGGCGCGCTGACCTTCACCGGCTCGGTGATCGCATTCCTGAAACTGTCGGCGCGGATGAGCGGCGCGCCGATCATCCTGCCGTTCCGTCACCTCATCAACGTCGCGCTCGCCCTGGCGCTGGTGTTCTTCATCGTCGGCCTCGTGCTGTCGGGCAGCGCGCTCGACTTCTGGCTGATCACCATCATTGCGCTGGCGCTCGGCGTGCTCATGATCATCCCGATCGGCGGCGCCGACATGCCAGTCGTGATCTCGATGCTGAACTCCTATTCCGGCTGGGCCGCGGCCGGCATTGGTTTCACGCTCGGCAATTCGGCGCTGATCATCACCGGCGCGCTGGTCGGCTCCTCCGGCGCGATCCTGTCCTACATCATGTGCCACGCGATGAACCGGTCCTTCATCTCGGTCATCCTCGGCGGCTTCGGCGGTGAGACCGCGGCGGCGGCCGGCGCGACCGGCGAGCAGAAGCCGGCCAAGCTCGGCTCGGCTGATGATGCCGCCTTCATCATGAAGAACGCCTCGAAGGTCATCATCGTGCCCGGCTATGGTATGGCGGTGGCGCAGGCCCAGCACGCTTTGCGCGAGATGGCCGACATCCTGAAGAAAGAAGGCGTCGAGGTGAAGTATGCGATCCACCCGGTCGCGGGCCGCATGCCCGGCCACATGAACGTGCTGCTGGCGGAAGCCAACGTGCCCTATGACGAGGTGTTCGAATTGGAGGACATCAACTCCGAATTCGCCCAGGCTGACGTCGCCTTCGTGATCGGCGCCAACGACGTCACTAATCCGGCGGCGGAAGAGGACAAGACCTCACCGATCTACGGCATGCCGGTGCTGCAGGTGTGGAAGGCCGGCACGGTGATGTTCATCAAGCGCTCGCTGGCCTCGGGCTATGCCGGCATCGACAATCCGCTGTTCTATCGCGACAACACCATGATGCTGCTCGGCGATGCCAAGAAGGTGACCGAGAGCATCGTCAAGGCGATGTGAGGCCGCTTGCGGGCAGCGATGCTCGTCCTGAAATGGCTCCTGATCGTCGCTGCAGTCGGTTATCTCGGAGCGCTCGCGCTGCTGTTCGTCAAGCAGCGCGCGATGCTGTTTCCGATTCCGACGCGGGAGCGAACCTCACCGGAAGCAGCCGGCTTTCCTGAAGCGGAGGAACATGTGCTCACCACCGGCGATGGCGAAAGGGTCATCGTCTGGCACGTGCCGGCAAAGCCCGGCCATCCCGTGATCCTGTATTTTCCTGGCAATGGCGATTTTCTCGCCGGGCGAGTCAGCCGTTTCCGCGCCATGACGTCTGACGGTACCGGCCTGGTCGCGCTTTCCTACCGCGGGTATGCCGGCTCGAGCGGATATCCGAGCGAGCGCGGCATTCTGCTGGATGCTGCTGCTGCTTACGCCTTCACCACGGCGCGCTACGCCGCGGACCGAATCGTGGTCTGGGGATTTTCGCTCGGTACCGGCGTTGCGGTCGCACTGGCTGCGGAACAGCCGATCGGCAAGTTGATCCTGGAGGCGCCCTATACCTCGACGGTCGACATTGCCGGTGCGGCATTCCCGCTCGTGCCGGTGCGCTGGTTGATGCGCGATCAGTTCCGCTCCGACGAGCGCATTGCGCGCGTCAATGCGCCGCTGCTTGTCATGCACGGCACCGACGATGCCGTGATACCGATCATGTTCGGAGAGCGTCTGTTCACGCTGGCGCATGAGCCAAAGCGGTTCGTTCGATTGGCTGGCGGCGGCCACGACAATCTCGACTACTATGGCGCAATCGAAACGGCGCGGCAGTTCATTGGCGGTTTGTAGGTGTGGAATGAAGAAATGGCATGGTGTGCTCGTCCTATCGGCGTTGGTGCTGCTGCCGGGGCAGGCGCGCGCCGCGGCGGCGCTCGACGGCGCGGCGATGACCTGGCCATTTGCCCTTCCGTTCGCCGGCCTGCTGCTGTCGATCGCGCTTGGGCCGCTGCTGTTCCCGAAATTCTGGCATCACCATTACGGCAAGATCGCCGCCGCCTGGTCGGCGCTGACGCTCGCTTCGCTCGCCTGGGTCGCCGGAGGCGCAGCCATGCTAGAGAGCTTCGTGCATGCGATGCTCGGCGAATATCTGAGCTTCATCGTGCTGCTGTTCGCGCTCTATACCGTTGCCGGCGGGATCCTGGTGACCGGCGACATGAGGGGCACGCCTTGGACCAATACGTCGGTTCTTGCATTGGGTACGATGATGGCGAGCGTCGTCGGCACCACCGGTGCCGCCATGATCCTGATCCGCCCGCTGATCCGCGCCAACCTGCCGCGGCCCCATAACGCGCATGTCATCGTGTTCTTCATCATTCTCGTTGCCAATGTCGGCGGCGCGCTCAGTCCGCTCGGGGACCCGCCGCTGTTCGTCGGATTCCTGCACGGCGTCGAGTTCTTCTGGACCACGAGGAACATCTGGCCGCAGACCGCGGTCGTGGCCGGCATCTTGCTGCTGATCTTTGTCGTGCTCGATCTCTGGCTTTTCCGCAAAGAACCGGCTGCGCCGCCAGGCGGAGCGGCGCCGATCCGGGTTCACGGCCTGATGAATCTGCCACTGATCGCCGCAATCATTGCCAGCATCCTGATGTCGGCGACCTGGCGGCCGGGAATTGCCTTCGACGTTCTCGGCACAAGGCTGGAGCTGCAGAACCTGGTGCGCGACGGCCTTCTGGTCGTGATCGCGCTGCTTTCACTGTGGCTCACCCCGGACGAACATCGCGAGGCGAACGGCTTCAACTGGGAGCCGATCCGGGAGGTCGCCAAGCTGTTTGCCGGTATCTTCGCCGCGATCATCCCGGTGCTGGCGATGCTGCATGCAGGGCACGACGGGTCCTTTGCCTGGCTATTGTCCGCCGTCACCGAGCCCAACGGTGCTCCGCGGGAGGTTCCCTATTTCTGGTTCACCGGGCTGATGTCGGCGTTCCTCGACAATGCTCCGACCTACCTCCTGTTCTTCGAACTCGCCGGCGGTGATCCGCAGCGGTTAATGGGGGAATTGTCGGGGACGCTGGCTGCGATCTCCATGGGCGCCGTCTACATGGGGGCGCTCACCTATATCGGAAACGCACCGAACTTCATGGTGGCGGCGATCGCGAACGAGCGCGGCGTCAAAATGCCGAGCTTCTTTGGCTATCTTTTGTTTGCGGGCGGAGTGTTGATACCACTGTTCCTGCTTCTCACCCTTCTGCCGATCGCCCCTGTTCTCAGCGTTCACTGAGTGCCGTATGTTGGAGCTCCTCGAGCAGTGGAGGGGGAGTTCATGAGCGCACACGGTCCGATGCCGCATACGGCATGGATTTTCCCGGCGCTGGCGATGGCACTGTTCGCTGCGGCGACAGCCGTCGGATGGGTGTTCAGCCCATCTCCTAGCGGATGGCTCCTCGCCGCGATCCTGCTGGCCATCCTGTTCGGCACGGTGTTCGCGGCAGTCCATCATGCCGAGGTGATCGCCGAAGAGGTCGGCGAGCCTTTCGGCACCTTGGTGCTGACGCTAGCGGTGACGATCATTGAAGTGGCGCTGATCACCACGATCATGCTGGGCGACAAGCCGCAGCCGGCCCTGGCCCGTGACACCGTGTTCGCAGTCGTGATGATCGTCTGCAACGGCCTGGTCGGGCTTTGCATCTTCATCGGCGGGTTGCATTATCGAGAGCAGGATTTCCAGGTTTCCGGTGCCAACCTTTATCTCAGCGTGTTGTTCGTGTTGGCGACGATAACGCTGGTCATGCCGAATTATACGTTGGCGACGCCCGGGCCGGTCTATTCGGCCACGCAACTGGGCTTTGTCGACGTGGTCACGCTCGCGTTGTACGGCGTCTTTCTCTACATCCAGACCATGCGGCACCGCGATTACTTCGTCGTCGAGTCCGCAAATGATGCCGAGGCGCCGAAGAAGTCATCGGGCGCAGTGCTGGCGCTCAGTGTTCCGTTGCTCCTGGTTTCCCTTCTGGCCGTCGTGCTGCTGTCAAAGAAATTCTCGCTCGTCATCGATGCCACCGCGGCGATGATCGGTGCGCCGGCAGCCTTCGCGGGCCTGGTGGTCGCGCTTCTCATCCTCATGCCGGAGGCCGTCGCCGCGGCTTCGGCCGCCCGCAATAATGATTTGCAGAAGAGCATCAATCTTGCGCTGGGTTCATCGCTTGCCACGATCGGGTTGACGATCCCGGCGGTCGGCATTGCCACCTACCTGCTGGACAAAGAACTTGTACTCGGGCTCAGCGCCCAGAGCACGGTGCTGCTGTTCCTGACCTTCCTCTTGAGCATGCTGACCTTCGGCACCGGCCGCACCAACATCCTGTTCGGCTTGGTGCATCTGGTGGTATTTGCCGTATTCTTGTTCCTGGAATTCGTGCCATAGGAGACGATGACGATGCTTGCCGCCAAATCCGACGTCCAGGTCGACACCCCCGAGGTCCGCGTCACGGAGTGGCGGCTGGCGCCGGGCAGTGCGACCGGGCGTCATACCCATGAGATGGACTATGTGATCGTGCCCGTGACCGCGGGCGAGATGACCATCGTGGCGCCCAGTGGCGAGCGGTCGAAGGCCCAGCTCGGCGCCGGCAAGTCGTATTTCCGAAAGGCGGGGGTGGAGCACGATGTGCTTAACGAGACCTCTACGGAGATCGTCTTCCTCGAGATTGAACTCAAGCCGTAAGCATCCGTGATCGCCGGAACCGGCCGGTTGCCATTGATCCGTCGCAGTTGATCCCTCAATGTGCCTCAAAGTTCCCGCATCTAACGGCGCGGCGGGGAGTGGTTGGCAATGCTGAAATACCTGACGAAATTTGTCGTCGATATCTTACCCTCGGTGGCTGCGACGGTCATCGGGGCCTACATCGTTAACCACTACATCGTAGCCAAGCCGGATGCGCCGGCCGCCGCCGCTGTTTCGACCGCTCAGCCGAAGGCGGCTGTTGTGAGCAAGCCGGTCGAAAAGGCCGCCGAGGTCTCCAATCTCCCCGAAGCTGGCGTGAAGGCCAAGGGCATGTCGGAGCGCACATTGATGGAGCGCACGGCGTCCGAGAAGGCTACGGTGACCGAGAGGCCGGCCGAGAAGGCGACCGAGAGCAAACCCGCCGAAGCGCCCGCCGAGACCGCAAGCATTCCGCCCGCCGAGCTCCGTCGCCATCAGCCCGCACCGCGCGAACGCGAAAAGGCCGTCGCCAAGGTGACGCCCGCGCCGGCGCAGCAGCCTGCTACCGTGCCCGCCGCTACGCCCGCCTCGCCGCCAGCCGAAGCTGCGGCTGTATCGGACGAGCATCGTGACGCCAACGACCTCGCGCGCGCCGCGATCGAGCGGTTGCGCGGCACCGCCGAGGGCGGCTCTCGTGCGCCGGAGACGGCGCGTGCACCTGAAGCGCCTCGCGTCGCGACCGCACCGTCAGTGGTGCGGCCGTTGCCGCCACCGATCATGGTCTCGACGCCGCCGAGCGAGACCTTCGGCCAGACCTCCCAGCCGCGTCCGCCTTATGCCGCAAGCGCGGCTGACGATCCGAACCGTCCGACGCCGCCGGCCGACATTCCGACCTCGCGTCCGCCGCTGGATCTACGCGCCGACGCGGCAGCGGCGGAGCCGGCCAAGGAGCGCCCGACGATCGGCGACGATATGCTGTCGGCTGCGAAGTCGGTATTCCACGCGGTCCTGCCGAAATAGCTGAATTTGATCGCTTGCCTGTAGCCCGGATGGAGCGCAGCGCAATCCGGGATCACGCCGTGTGGCCAGTTGAGCCCCGGATTGCGCTGCGCTCCATCCGGGCTACGACTCGAAACTAACCGCCCGTGCGCGCGAGGCCGCTGCGCGCGGCGTCGTCCCTGGGCCGCAATGCTACCGCCCGGCTGTATGAAGCTGCTGCCTTGCTCTTGTCGCCGAGCCGCTCATAGGCCTCGCCGCGCACCGTCCAGGCCTGGGCGCTGTTCGGATCGGCCTGCACCGCTTCGTCAAGATCGGCGGTCGCTTCCTTGGCCTTGTTGAGGGCGAGATAGCTGTTGGCGCGCGCCAGCAACGGCTCGACGCGCTGCGGCGCCAGGCCGCTGGCCGCGCTGAAATCCTCGATCGCCTGCTGGTGCTGGTTCTGGCCCTGATAGATCAGGCCGCGGCCATAGAGCGCCTGCGTATTGTAGGGATCGAGCGCGAGCGCCTGTTCGAATTCGGCGAGCGCCTGTTCGGTCTTGAAGGATCGCGCGAAGTCCTGGCCCCGCGTCGCGTGCTCCTTGGAGTCGCTGACATTCTGGGTACTGACGCTGCCGGTTGGCTTTTCGGTGGCGGCCTGCTTGGGTTTGTCGTTGCCGGCCCCCCATGATCCCAGATCGAACGAGCAGCCGCCCAAGAGAACGCCAAGGGGGACGCCAAGTAAGACGGCAAGCAGGATCGCCGGCCGCGCCATCAGGCGCGGGACAGTGAAAGCTCCAGAGCGGGGGCGGGATGCCGGAAACACCATCAACGGAACTGCTCGCGTAATGGAAATGCTCGCGTCTGCAATTCCGTATTGGTAGCTGGCCGCGGTGCAAAATGCACCGGCCAAAAAGCAAAACGCGGACCGGTCAGGCCCGCGTTCTCATTTCCGACTTTTTATAAAGGTGCGATCAGCGCGGACCGCGTCCAGCGCCCGGGCCGCCACGTCCACCAGCGCCGCGATCACCACCTGCGCCGGCGCCGAACACCGGCTTCGGCTTCATCGGCAACAGGCCTTCGCGCTGCAGCTTCTTGCGCGCCAACTTGCGGGCGCGGCGCACGGCTTCGGCCTTCTCGCGGGCCTTCTTCTCGGAAGGCTTCTCATAGTGGCCGCGGAGCTTCATCTCGCGGAAAATGCCCTCGCGCTGCATCTTCTTCTTGAGCGCCTTCAGGGCTTGATCGACATTGTTATCGCGGACGAGAACCTGCACGCGGCATCCTCTTTTCGATTGGTCGGTTCGGAAATCTGAAAAAGCCAAGGTCGGCAAAAAGGCCAGACGTTCAGCCTAGGGGCGCGCATGTAGCAGACAAAATCGCAAATGTCCACCAGTGAAGCAGCGGCAAGGGCCAAGTAAAGCCACGAAATAGGGCAGAATTGCCACTTAGCGGCCCTGATTGGGGTGATTCGACGCCAAATGCTTGGCCGCTACCGCAGCTTTTGCCCGCTCCGGGAAACAAAATAACAGGAGAACTGGTATGGACACACAAAAATATGCCGCCGAGGCGATCGGGACGTTCTGGCTCACATTTACGGGATGCGGCAGCGCCGTGATCGCCGCTGGCTTTCCGCAAGTCGGAATTGGCCTGGTCGGTGTGTCACTGGCGTTCGGATTGAGCGTCGTCACCATGGCCTATGCGATCGGCCATGTGTCCGGCTGCCATCTCAATCCGGCCGTCACCGTCGGCCTTGCCGCCGGCGGACGTTTTCCCGTTGGCCAGATCCTGCCCTATGTGATCGCGCAGGTGATCGGTGCGATCGTCGCCGCGGGAGTGCTCTATCTGATCGCGAGCGGTGCGCCCGGCTTCGACCTCGCCAAGGGCTTTGCCTCCAACGGCTATGACGCGCATTCGCCCGGGCAGTACAGCCTGTTGTCCGGCTTCATCACCGAGGTGGTGATGACGATGATGTTCCTGTTCATCATCATGGGTGCGACCCATGGCAGGGCGCCTGCGGGCTTTGCGCCGCTCGCGATCGGGCTCGCACTGACGCTGATCCATCTGGTCAGCATTCCCGTCACCAACACCTCGGTGAATCCGGCGCGCAGCACCGGGCCGGCATTGTTCGTCGGCGGCTGGGCGCTGGCGCAGCTCTGGCTGTTCTGGGTGGCGCCACTGATCGGCGGCGCGCTCGGCGGGGTGCTCTATCGCTGGCTCAGCGAAGAGCCGACCGGCGTCGTCGAAGGCGTACGACAGGCTTGATCAATTTCTGATTTGAGACTTTGCCGGCGGGCTACGGTTTGTTGCCTGCCGGCGCTACTTCGGTGGCGCTACTTCAGTGACATGGCCCATCTTGCGGCTGGGCCGCGGCGGACCCTTGCCGTAGAGGTGCACGGTTGCGCCGGGCACTGTCAGCCATTCCTCATAGCTCAGGATGTCGTCGCCGATCAGGTTGGTCATGGTCACCGCGCCATGGCGGATCGGTTTGCCAAGCGGCCAGCCGGCGATGGCGCGGATGTGCTGCTCGAATTGCGAAATCGAGGCGCCGTCGAGCGTCCAATGTCCGGAATTGTGGACCCGCGGCGCGATCTCGTTGACCAGCACGGTCGGTCCGTCCTTGCCCGCCACTACGAACATTTCGACCGCGAGCACGCCGACATAGTTCAGCGCGTGCGCGATCTTCTCCGCAATCGATCGCGCCTGCACGGCGAGCTCGGCCGGGATCGCCGCCGGCGCGCGCGAGATCTTCAGGATGTGATCGCGGTGCTCGTTCTCGGTGACGTCGAAACATTCGACGTGGCCGTCCGAGGAGCGCGCGGCGATCACGGAGATTTCGCGCTCGAACGGCACGAAGGCTTCGAGAATGGCGGATTTGGTGCCGAGGTCTTCCCAGAGCTGGTCGATGTCGTCGCCCTCGCGGATCATCGCCTGGCCCTTGCCATCATAGCCGAAGCGGCGCGTCTTGATCACGGCGGGAAGGCCGATGCGCGCGATGCCGGCGCGCAGCGTTTCGACCGAGGACACATCGGCATAATCGGCGGTGCCGATGCCGAGCCTGGTGATGAAGTCCTTCTCGATCAGCCGGTCCTGCGTGGTCTCGAGAATCTTCTGCGACGGCAGCACCGGGCGGCGCGCCGCCAGCACCAGGGCGGTCGCGGACGGCACGTTCTCGAATTCATAGGTGATGATGTCGACGTCATTGGCGAACAGTTCGAGCGCCTCGACGTCGGCAAATTCCGCGCAGGTCGCGTGCTGCACCACGTCGAAGGCGGGCGAATCCGGATCCGGCGAGAACACCTGGCATTTGAGGCCGAGCCGCGCCGCGGCCATCGCCAGCATCCGGCCCAATTGTCCGCCGCCGAGAATTCCGATGGTATCACCCGGCTTCAGCTTCACTCTTGTCGAAGCCGTCACGCCGATGCCTCCGGATGCTCCTTGACCGCGTCGGTCTGTTCCTTGCGCCAGGCGGCAAGGCGCGCCGCCAGCGCCGGATCGTTCAGCGCGAGCACGCTCGCTGCCAACAGCGCCGCGTTGATGGCACCCGATTTTCCGATCGCCAGCGTGCCGACCGGGATACCGGCCGGCATCTGCACGATCGAATACAGCGAATCGACGCCCGACAGCGCCTTTGATTCGACGGGAACCCCGAATACCGGAAGTTCCGTCAGCGCAGCCGTCATGCCGGGCAGATGCGCGGCGCCGCCGGCCCCGGCAATGATGACCTGGAAACCGGCCGCCTTGGCGCCCTTGGCGAACGCGTACAGCCGGTCCGGGGTGCGATGGGCGGAAATGATCCGCGCCTCAAACGCGAGCCCGAGGGCGGTGAGCGTTTCGGCGGCGTGGCCCATGGTCTCCCAGTCCGACTGGCTTCCCATGATGATGGCTATTGCGGCGGGCATGTCGTCAATTCTGTTCGGGAATCCAGAAGCATGGGCCGGATTATAAGAGCGGCCCGTCACTGATCCAAGGCGTGGCAAGGAATCCGGAATGGACTATCCTGTCTTGGTGAATGCGGGCAAGCCTCATCAGCGGGCCTCAACAAGGATGCTTATGAAAAAGAAGAAGAGGGCGGCTGCATCCGGGGCCGCGAAAAGGAAAAGCGCAGCTGCGCGCAAGGTTGCGCCTCGCCGCGCCCAAGCCGCACTTACCCAAGCGGCACCTGCCCAAACCGGACCTGCCCAGGTGTCCTCGGCTGCGTTGACCGAGGCGAAGGCGACAATTCGCCGCCTCAAGGCGGAACTGGCCGCGGCGGAGGCGCAGATCGCGGAACTGCAGGCATCCGCGGAGACCGATTTCCTGCTGGACATCCTCAACCGGCGCGGCTTCGAGCGCGAGCTCAACCGCTCGATCGCCTACATCAAGCGCTATCATGCCAGCGGCGCGCTGGTCATGCTCGACGTCGATCGCCTGAAACCGATCAACGACACCTATGGCCATGCCGCCGGCGATGCGGTGCTGAAGGCGGTCGTGAAGACAGTAACGAGCCAGGTGCGTGCCTCGGACGTGGTCGGACGGCTCGGCGGCGACGAGTTCGCGGTACTGCTGTGGAACCTGACCGAGACCGACGCCAAGGCCAAGGCCGCGGCGCTGGAGCAATCGATCGATCGCCTCACCTTCGATTTCGGTGGCCGCAGCGTCAGCGCGGGCGCCTCGGCCGGCGTTGCGATCCTCGGTCCGCACTCCGTGGCGAGCCGCGCGCTGGAAGAGGCGGACAGCGCGATGTATGTGCGCAAGGCGCAGCGGCGGCATGAAGTAGTGGGCTAATAGCGATCGCCTTCACAGGCCAAGATCGTCCGGCACGTTGCCGAATTTCCGCAGCAGGTGCGCATCGCCGAATTCGCCGATCATGGGATCGCCGGTGCGGCTGAAAGCGACCGCGCCGATGCTGCCCGGCATCCGCGACATCATCTCGGCGCGCCGCAACGCGGTCGCGGCGCTCTGGCACTCCTCGGCATTGCCCGCGACCAATTCACCGCTGTCGTCCCGCACGAAAGGCAGCGCAACGTAATAGGTGATATCGGCCATCGGCGTGCTCCTTACCTACGCGGCGTCGTTCTTTGCCTGCGCGAAACAGGTCGCGAGCGCGTCCTGTAATTCCGCGACCTCGGTCTCAAGGAATTCGTTGGCCATGATCAGCGCCTTGATGGTGCTGCGCAGATTGCCGTCGCACATTGCGATCGCCTGGTCGCAGGCCACCTCGTAGCGGTTGTTGTCGGAGAACACTGACGGCATGGGCATGGCGATGATCCTTCCGGTTCTGGCTGGCGGCAGCGGCAATGTTCTTATTTTGTTCTAGTGAAGTCAAGAGGGCGGAAGCGCCTCGCGGGCGGCTTGTGACCGATCGCGCCAAGCGCCTGTGGATGTCTGCCTGTGGATGTCGGGGACAGCTAGTCAACATGCGCTGTCAGCAAAGCCAGGCGCAAATTCTCTCGTCTCGTCAACCCGGGGCGCGCAAAGCGCGAGCCCGGAATCCATTTCACCACTTGCACGCGCGGCCCGATGGGTTCTCTGATGTGCAATTGCACATCAGAGCTCGTCCTTCGGGCGCCCAGGAATGACGAAGTGGAGAAAACCAACACGTCACGCGATGATGTCGGGCGTGATCTGATCCTCGATGAAGGCGATGCGATCGCGCAAGTGCAGCTTGCGCTTCTTGAGCCGCTGCACCATCAGCAGATCCGGCGCCGGCGACTGATGCAGCGCGTCGATGGCTGCGTCGAGATCGCGGTGCTCCTGCTGCAGCCGTGCAAGCTCTGCGTGGAGTTCGCGCTCATCTTCGTCGGTCATGGCTGTGCACTAAAAAATAAGCACGGTGAGGTTGTGGACGGATCGCTCGGTATCCGCGCGCCGAAATATCCTCCCTCCACGCTCGCCGCGCAAGTTAAGACGGTTCCATACGCACGTTCTGTTACAGATAAATTCGAAAATGTCGCAGCGCTGATTCGCAATCCCCGTCGACAGATAGTCTGGCTGGTGTACACTTTGTTGTCCTGATCGAAATTGAGGTTAACCTGCCGAGGAGGTTTCGTAATGGCGATACAGGCGCATCTGGTCGAACTGGAACGCAAGCACAAAATTCTCGAAAGCGAACTACACGAAGCGCTCCTGCACCTATCTACAGACGATCTGCAAATCACCGAACTCAAGCGCCGCAAATTGATGGTCAAGGACGAGATCGAACGGTTGAAACAATCCGTCGGCGAGACCTTCCACTAGCCAGTCCCCCGGTAACGTATCGCAACATACACCACTTCAGGCCGGATGGGCGCCGAAGCGCTCATCCGTGGCAGATGTTGCGACTGCTCACACGAATTCGCCGACGTAATCGGCGATCGCGAGCGACGACGTCAGGCCGGGCGATTCGATACCAAACAGATTGATCAATCCAGTGACGCCGTGATCGCGCGGCCCCTGGATCAGGAAATCCTGCGTCGCCACCGCCGGCGGGACGATCTTCGGCCGGATCCCGGAATAGCTTGGCATCAGCGCCCCGTCCGGCAGTCCGGGCCAATATTTGCGGATTGCCGGATAGAAGCGGTCCGCGCGCGCCGGATCGACGGCGTAGTCGATGCTCTCCACCCATTCCACATCCGGGCCGAAGCGGGCCTGCCCGGCCATGTCCAGGGTGAGGTGCACGCCGAGCCCGCCGGGCTCGGGCACCGGGTAGATCAGCCGCGAAAACGGTGCCCGCGCGCTGCAACTGAAATAGTTTCCCTTGGCGAGATAGGCGCATGGGATCAATTCGAGCGGCATGCCCTCGATGCCGCGCGCGACCGCCGGCGCCCCGAGCCCTGCGGCATTGACCAGCAGGTCGCATGCCAGCGTCATCGGTGCCTCGCCGCCGGCCTCGATCTCGATCCGGCCGGCGGCCGCCTTGGCGCGGAGCAGCGGGGTATGGAACGCGAATGCCGCGCCGGCAGCCTCCGCATCGCCCGTCAGCGCCAGCATATAGGCGTGGCTGTCGATGATCCCGGTGGACGGCGACAGCAGCGCGGCGTCGCAATTCAACGCTGGCTCCATCGCGCGGGCGGCTTCGCCCGAAAGCAGCTCCATGTCGAGTACGCCATTGGCCTCGGCATGGGCGCGGATCGATTGCAGCTTTTCGGTCTCTTTCGGCGTGGTCGCGACGATCAGCTTGCCGCAATTGCGATAGGGGACGCCGTGGTCCTCGCAATAACGGTAAAGCGCATGCTTGCCGCTGACGCACATCCGCGCCATCAGGCTGCCGGCCCGGTAGTAGATGCCGGCATGGATCACCTCGCTGTTACGCGAGGAGGTCACGGTGCCGATCCCCTCGGCGGCTTCCAGCACGATCACTTCGCGCCCTGCTTGCGCGAGGCGGCGCGCGACGGCAAGCCCGATCACACCCGCTCCGATGACGACGCAATCAACTCTGTCCATGGATCCTTCAAGTCCGGGAATCGGCGCGAATAGGGTTCTGCTTGTTGTTGTCCATCCGAGCCTTGGTAGCAACGCCCCGGATGGCCTCGAAATAGGCCTCGTGGCGCACCGGCATTAGTGCGGCATTAATCATGTCAGGGCAATTGCCCTAAATTAAGTCACATTTTGCGGTTGCATCGCGCGGCGTTTACCCGATCCAAACTGCCAAGGCCAGACACTGTAATGCGGAAATCCGCAAGGTGACGGAATGGCTGGCAAGAAAGGGCAGGCAGGCGGGAGGAATGTGATTCCGGCGCTCGTCGTCGTGTGCCTTGTCGCCGCCATTGCGTCGGCCGGACTGGCTCTCGCTGCGTCAGCCGGCTTTGCGCCATCGAGCTATATCGGTTCGCTTGCTCCGGACCTGCTCTGGGAGCTTCTGATCGGTGGTACCGTCGTGGCCTCCTTCCTGGGCGCGATCACGCTCTCGGTGCTTTCGGCTGTGCGAAGGGTGCAGCGCGTACAGCTTCGCCGCAATGCCTTCGTCAGCTCCGCCCTCAACCATCTGAACCAGGGCGTGGTGATGACCGATGCGCAAAAGCGGATCGTGTTCTGCAACGATCGCTATCTCGAGATCTATGGCCTGTCGCGCTCCGACATACAGGGCAACATGACCGGGCCCGAACTGCTGAAAATGCGCTACCGTCGCGGCTTGATGGATGTCACGCCTGCAGAGTTCTATGTCCGGGCCGCCAACCCCGAGGGGATGGTGACGGAATTGCCCAACGGCAAGTCGGTCGTGGTCCGGCATTTCGGGCTGCCCAATGGCGGATCGATCGCGACGCACGAAGACTGCACCGGCCAGCGGCAACTGTCGCGCAAGCTCGCGTCCACCACCCAGTTCCTGGAATCGGTGCTCGACAACGTACCAGTCTGCGTGGCCGCGAAAAACATCGAGGACGGCCGTTACATCTTCGCGAACCGCGCCTTCGAGCGGTTCTCGCGCTTCTCGCGCGATCGCATCGTCGGCAACCGCGCCGACGAGATCTTTAGTCCCGAGACCGCCGCCAGCATCGCGGCCGCCGACAAGGCGGCGCTGGAGGCGCCGGAAGGCTTTTTCCGCAACGAGTTCTGGGTCGAGCGTGGCTCGGAGCGGCGCATTCTCGCCTCCAACCGCGTGATCGCGCGCAACGAGAACGGCGAGCCGGAATTCCTCATCGCGCTGTTCGATGACGTCACCGACCGCCGTTCGCTGTCGCGGGAATTGGAGAACGCCAAGAAGTTCCTCGAGCTCGTGGTCGACAACATTCCGGTCTCGCTGATCGTCGAACGCGTCAGCGACGGCCGATATTTGCTCGCCAACCGTTCGGCCGAGACCATCCTCAACCGCCGGCGCGAGGATGCCACCGGGCTGACGGCAACGGACATCTTCAATCCGCGCGAGGCCAAGCTGATCATCGCGCGCGACGAGGCCGCGATCAAGAAACGCGGCCTGCTGACCGAGGAGCATCCGATCTCGACCAAGGACGGCTTGCGGCTGTTCCTGACCCGCCGCATGACCGTGCTCGACGAGCATGGCGAGCCGCAATACCTGATCAAGACGCATGAGGACGTCACCGACCGGCGCCAGACAGAATCGCGCATGGCCCACATGGCCTATCACGACGGTTTGACCGATTTGCCGAACCGCGCCGCTTTCCTGCAGGCGCTGGCGCAGATGATCGAGGCCTGCGGCGGCACCGACGAGGAATTCGCTGTGCTTTGCGTCGATCTCGATGGCCTGAAAGAGATCAACGACGTGTTTGGCCATGCGATCGGCGACAAATTGCTGATCGAAGTGGCCCGGCGCCTGCAGACCTCGGCGCGCGGCGGCGTGGTCGCACGCCTCTCCGGCGACGAGTTCGGCCTGATCATCGACGGCAAGCAGCCGGCCGCCGGCATCGTTCTTGCCGAGCAGGTGGCGGAGGCGCTCGCCCAGGAATTCGTAATCGACGGCAAATCGGTCCGCACCGGCATCACCGCCGGCATCTCGGTATTCCCGCACAATGGCGCGGATGCCGCCTCGCTGCTCGCCAATGCCGGCGCGGCGCTGTTCCGCGCGAAGGCGAAGTCGCGCGGTACGATCTCGATCTACGAGCCGGAAATGGACCAGCAGATCCGCGACCGCCGCGTGCTGCATCAGGACCTCTCGGCCGCGATCCGGAACGGCGAATTGTCGCTCTACTACCAGCCGCTGGCTGCGGCGGGCGCTACGGTGGCCGAGAGCGCGGTGATCGGTTTCGAGGCCCTGGCGCGCTGGCAGCATCCGGTGCGCGGCTTCGTCTCGCCGGCGGATTTCATTCCGCTTGCGGAAGAAGGCGGCCTGATCGTCGAGATGGGCGAATGGATCCTGCGCGAGGCCTGCCGCGAGGCGGCCTCCTGGAAGCAACCACTCCAGATCGCGGTCAACCTCTCGCCGGCGCAGTTCATGCACGGCGATCTGGTCGGCCTCGTGCATTCGATCCTGCTCGAAACCGGCTTGCGGCCAGACAGGCTCGAGCTCGAAATCACCGAGGGCGTGCTGATCGAGGATTTCGATCGCGGCCTGGCGCTGCTCAGGCGGCTGAAGGCGCTCGGCGTGCGCATCTCGATGGACGATTTCGGCAGCGGCTACTCCTCGCTGAGCTATCTGCAGGCGTTTCCCTTCGACAAGATCAAGATCGATCGCGCTTTTGTCATCAATCTCGGCCGCAACCCGCAATCGGCCGCGATCGTCCGCGCCGTCATCGATCTCGGTCATGGTCTGCAGATGTCGATCGTCGCCGAGGGCGTGGAAACCGAGGAGCAGCTCGGCTTCCTGGCAAAGGAGGGTTGCGACGCGGTGCAGGGCTATCTGATCGGCAAGCCGGCGCCGGTCGGCCAGTATGCGGCGTTGGTCGGCAACGGCGGCAATGTCGTGGAGCTGGTCCGCAAGACCGGGTAAGTCTTGTTGGACGGGTTTTCTTCACCCGAGCCTGTATCTCCTTCACGTGAGAACGCTATGACCTTCCGGCATGGCGGATTACGATCTCGCGATCATCGGCGGCGGCTTGAACGGTGTCAGCATTGCGCGCGACGCTGTGGGACGCGGCCTGCGCGTGGTCCTGCTGGAGCAGGGCGATCTCGGCGGCGGCGCCTCCTCGGCCTCGCCGCGGCTGATCCATGGCGATCTCGCTGGCTTGCAACGCTGCAATTTCTTCCGCGTCCGCGCCGCGCTGAAGGAGCGTGAGGTCTGGCTCAGGATCGCGCCGCATCTGGTGCGGCCGATGCGCTTTGCGATTCCCGCCCTTGCCGAGGAGCGCCCGGAATGGCAGTTGCGCTCATGGCTGCTGCTCTACGACCGGTTGGCATCGCGCACCGGTCTTCCGGCATCGACGACCGTCGACATCTCGCACCATCCGATCGGCGACGCGCTGAAGCGGCCGTTCGGCATCGCCTTTGAATATTCGGATTGCGTGGTCGATGACAGCAGGCTCGTGGCCCTGCTGGCGCTCGATGCGGCCGAGCGGGGCGCCGCCATCTATACCGGCGTGCGCGTCGCCCGCGGCGAGCGCGGCGAAACCTGGCGGCTGATCGCGATCGATCGCGGCTATCGCCGGGTGATCACCGCGCGCTCGCTGGTCAACGCGAGCGGTGCCTGGACGGCCTCTGTCGCCGAAACCGTGCTGCGCGTTCCAGCACTCGCGCTTTCGATGGTGCAGATCAGCCAGATCGTGGTCCGGCGGCTGTTCGACAACGACAATGTCTACGTGTTGCAGAACGGCGACGGACGGCTGATCTTCGCTAGCCCCTATGCCCGCGATTTCACGCTGATCGGGACAGTCTCGCGACCGTTCAAGGGCGATCCCGCCATCGTTGCGATGAGCGCAACGGATATCACCTACCTCTGTGAGGCTGCCAACCGCTATTTCCGTCAGCGGATCGAGCCCGTCGACGTGGTGCGGCCGATCTCCGGCGCCAATATGGCGATAGGCGCGGCGGGCGGCCGGTTGCGGGACGGCGGGATGAAGTTTGATTTCAAGCGCGGCAAGGCGCCGCTGATCACTGTCTTCGGCGGTGACGTCACCACCTCGCGGCTGCGCGCGGAAAAGGCTGTCTCCGAACTGACGCGGTTCTATCCGATGTCGCCGCGCTGGACCGCCAAGGCGCCGCTGCCGGGCGGCGATTTTGCCTTTGGCCGGTTCGAGACCGAGGTCGATATCATCAGGGATCGCTGGCGTTTCCTGAGCGAGCAAGAGGCGAGGCGGCTGCTTGGTGCCTACGGGTTGAGGGTTGAAGCGATCCTTGGGAATGCCAAGGCGAAATCCGACCTCGGTCCCTCCTTTGGGCCGGAGCTGACCGGCGCCGAGGTGCGCTATCTGATGGCAAGAGAGTGGGCGCGGTTCCCGGACGATATCTTGTGGCGCCGCTCCAAGCTCGGCCTGACCATGCCGCCGGCGGATCGCGACGCGCTCGCAGCGTTCATGGCGAACGCGGCTTTGAACTAGGTGTATGTCCATAAAGCGAGACTGCCCGCCGGCATGGGCGTGCTGTCGTCGCGGCCGCTTAGGCCAGTCTTAACCATCGGACGCCTTTTGCTTTTTTGCCGAAGACCTCCCGCGGTAGTCTTGCAATTGATCAGTGGGGAGGATGCCATGGATCAGCGGGATTGGAGCCGCGTCGAGCAGGAACTCGGCGAGCTGGTGCCAAAGGTGAACGTGTCCCTGGACCAGCAGCCTGCTCCAGCGCAGAGCAGTTTGGCAAATAGGGACTCGACGGAGGCAATCCTCGAGCAGATCGCCAAGGCCCTCGAAAGCGACGGAATCGTCGGCAGGAAAAGCCCCTGAACTTCGACTTCCGACTCGATCTGGTGTGTGCGAGCGACCAGACGACTCGGCGCGCCCTGGCAATGCCAACTTCTGAAAAGGATCAAAGCGGACGTTCGTAAACGTTCGCTTCTGACGCGCCTCTGCGCCAATCTGTCCCGTCTTTCGCCCCTGGCCGAGGTCGGACGATGCGATACCCTGATGAAAAATTCAGGGAGGGAGCCATGTCAGCGAAACTTGATCGCCGTCACTTCATTGCTGCCGGACGACAGCGGCGGCGATGCCGTTCCTCTTGCGCAGGGCCGCCGCGCAGGAGGCGTGGCCGTCGCGGCAAATCCGTATGATCTGCAGCTATCCGGCGGGTGGGCAGACCGACCTGCTCGCGCGCGCATTCGGCGAATTCATCTCCAGGCAGGTGGGAAAGACTGTCGTCATAGAGAACAGAGCGGGGGCCTCGGGCTCCATAGGCGCCGCGGAAGTCATGCGCACGGACCCAGATGGCCACACGATCCTGGGCTCCATCTCGACCACCTACGTGATGAACAGAGTGATGATGAAGAACCCCGGCTACGACATGGACAAGGACCTGACGCTCGTCAGCATTATCCCGGGTGCTGGGCTGCTGCTGGTCGCAAGCCCGAAGGCTGGCGTCAAGACGTTGGATGAATTCGTCGCTTTCGCGCGCAAGAGCGGCAAGGTGAACTTCGGCACCTATAGCGCGGGCTCGGCCCCGCACATGACGATCAATGAGCTCAACAAACAATATGGTCTCAACATCGAGCCGATCCACTACCGAGGCGAAGCGCCAATGTGGACGGGGCTGGCGGAAGGCACGCTCGATGTCGCGATGGGCAGCTACACCGCCGCGCAATCCGTCCTGCAGAGTCATCGCGGAGTTGTGTTCGCGGTGCATTCGAAGAAGGTCGACGCGATCCCGAACATCAGGACTCTGCCTGAACAGGGCGCGACAGCGAAATTCTTCACGGTGAGCGGCTTCACGGGCTGGGCGTTGCCGAAGGCGACGCCACAGCCGATCGTCGATCGGTTGGCGGAACTCTGCGTGGCAGCCAATAGCGATTCGAAAGTGAAGGAAGTTCTCGGCACCTTCGTGCTCGAACCGGCGCTCGGATTTAAGGACAGCAACGCTTTGTATCAGCAGGAATTGCCGATTTGGATGGAGAGCGCGCAAGCGCTCGGCTTGGAACCATCCTAGACTAAACCGGAGATCTTCTGGCCGACAGGTCAGCCCGCAACTCGGACCGAAGAAGCCCCATCGTCGTTCGCGGCTTTTTGTTGAAGAGGCAGCAAAGAGAATGTCCGGATTTGGCCCGACACGGACCTCACGGCATATCCGCTGTTGCGCCGCTCTCGGAGGCGAGCGTGCTGAAGAGTACATCGCCTGGGTGCCAGCGCTGGATCAACCGATCGCCTGAGAGCGCGACGTCACCATTGGCGCTATCCCACGAGTGACCTATTGCCGGCAAACAACCTGGATCGAGTTATTCGAGCTGTACGCGGATACACCAGGCCCCGCCAAAGGCAGATACTTTCTTGAGGGCGAGCCCCTTGAATACTCCGAGTTGACATCCAATTACCATCCATACGGATGTCATACGGATGGAAAAAGCTATGTCGAACAATGTCCGCGAACTCCGGCCGAAGCAGCCAGATAGCGAGAAAATCACGATCAATCTGGGTTATGTCGACCTTGGGCAGGTCGACCTCATGGTCCAGGAAGGGTTCTACTCGAACCGAACCGATTTCATTCGCACAGCCATCCGCAACCAACTCGAACGTCATGCGGATGTGGTCAAACAGTCGACTGCTCGGAAAAGCCTGGACCTCGGTCTACGGAATTACAGCCGTGAGGATCTCGAAACGGTCCGACGCGCCGGCGAGATGCTGCACATCAATGTTCTGGGCCTTGCGACAATCGCCCAAGACGTCACGCCCGAGCTTGCTCGCGCCACGATTGCTTCGGTCTCCGTGCTTGGCGCTCTCCATGCCACTCCGGCGGTCAAAGCCGCGCTCACCGACAGGACGCGGTGATGGCGATGCTCAGACAGGACATCATTCGCGAAGCCACACGTCTCACGCGCGCGGGCCGACTCGTCGAGGCGACGGCACTTCTCCAGCAAATGCTTTGCGGTGAACGAGCGCCGGATGCGACATTCCGCACCGACCCCATCGCCCTCCCAGGAGGTGCACCGTTAATTATAGATGCGAAAGCAAATTGGGTTGAAGAAACGGAGAGCCCGCAGTCAGCGCGGAGCACATCCGCTCAACCGCGCAAGGTCCGCGCGTCGTCAAATCGCACAAACAGTTTCGTTGGGCTCCCATTGCGGCGCGCAATAAAGCGCGCTCCGCCGTCCATGCGCGACATCGTGCCGGAGGGCGCGAGATTTATCGACGGCAGCTATAGCAATCCTGCGGGAAGTCGTGCCTACAGGCTCTTCATTCCGAGCCGGTATCACGGGCAGCCCATTCCGTTGATCGTCATGCTCCACGGTTGCACCCAGTCGCCAGAAGATTTCGCCGCCGGCACGAGAATGAATTTCATCGCAGAAGCACAACCTTGCTTTGTGGTCTATCCCGCGCAGCGTAGCGAAGCAAATCACGCGAAATGCTGGAATTGGTTTCGCACAACCGACCAGCAGCGTGGCACAGGGGAGCCCTCGCTTATCGCGGGGATCACGCGCCAAATCATGCGGGAGTACTCAGTTGATCAAATGCGTGTCTACGTGGCTGGATTATCAGCCGGAGCGGCCGCAGCGGTCATCATGGGAGCAACATATAACGATCTATATGCGGCCGTGGGTGTACATTCTGGCCTTGCATGTGGTGCCGCCACCGACCTTCCCTCTGCGCTCCTCGCCATGCGACAAGGCGGCGGCTTTGACCATCGGACGGGTTCGACCGACCCTGTTCCGACCATTGTTTTTCACGGCGATCGCGACAGTACAGTGCACCCAAAGAACGGCGATCAAGTTATTGAGCAGTTCATCGATGCGGTGAGCACGGAAAGAAACGTTCATCGTGGGCAGGTGGCTGGAGGTCACGCCTATACTCGCACCGTCCATAGCGACGCCAGAGGGCGCCACGTCCTTGAGCACTGGAGCATCCACGGAGCCGGACACGCATGGTCGGGGGGAAGCTCCGCGGGCTCCTACACTGATCCGCGAGGACCGGACGCAACAAGAGAAATGCTGCGTTTTTTCCTCCAGCATTCGCTGCCGTAATATTGACAGATCAGAGATAGTCCGTTTCTGGCCCTAATGCGAAGTACGGCGTAGCTCTGAAATCGTCTGCTTATCGGGGTAGACTGGAAGTCACGGACCGCCCCTTAAACCCGGCGCTTTCGATCCAGAATGGATTTACTTCGGAAGCGCCGAATGACGAGGTTGGCGGCCTCACGGAATATGTCCGGGGCAAGCTGCGAGCAGCCCACAAAGCCGAAAACGATAGACGGAAAGTAAGAGGCTCCAATGCTGCGGCAGCCTATAACCGGTCTCTGCTCGACAGTCAGATATTTCCAAATACGGCGGAACGTTGGTCCATGCCATAGGTTTTCTCAACGGAGACGGAATCTTCACGAGGAGTGGGACAGTCACCATCGCGACCAGGCGGCGTAACGCCCCCCTAGTCGCGGTTCAACCGTATCCTTTCATCGCGAGTGAACCACAATGAATAGGCGCAAGCCCACCTATTTCCGTAATGCGTTGGATTTGAGAGATAAAGTGCAGGTCAAGGTCTTGCGCAAGCGCCTCAAGCTCTCGGACGAACAGTTCGCCAGTATAGTTCGGAAGTCTGGAAATTCGATTTCGGCCATCACGAAGGAGGCCACTCGCGCCACTTCAGCGAACCCGAGCGAACCGCCAGCAGTTGCCGTTTTTGTTACTGTTTAGTCGCGGCACAAGATAATCCCAATCCTGACGCCGAACCAGGAAGACGCGAGGCGTCTTGACTGTAGGAGGAGTTAACCTGGATCTATTCACGAGGATCCCAATCCACCTGTGGCCCAAAGCCCACGTGCTGAAGGCCGGTCGGGATGTCTGCTTCGGAGTATAGTGCGGATATCGCCAAGTCCATGGGTTCCGGATTTATAATTACAGGCTCTAGCTGAAGGCCCTGTCTCAACCTGTCTCGCGCGACCATGCTTCGTCGCGGCGGGACGGCCGCCGATGCAGGCGATCGGCGATCAGCTTTGTCGCCTTCTCGCCTCGCCTCGCGCGAAGACAGGCGACGATGAACGTGTCCTCCCAAAGCTCGCGCTGGGCGTGGCTGCCGCCGATCCGCACCAGTTCGGGCATCAACGGCTCGAGGATGCGGACAGCGCCGTCGTTGTCGGCTGACGCGAATGCCTGGATGCCGCGGCAAAGACCGATCGCGGAAGCGCCGGGCGCCAGCTTGCCCTCGGCGCGCCGTGCCTCCATTTCCGCAAGCCGTGTCTCCAGCGCGCCGCCGTTGCCCGCCGCGACCGCCAAGGCGTGGTGGACGTCGGCAAAATGCGCGCCGGCTTTCGGGAAGAATTTCTCGCCGTAGGCGGCCACTTCCTGCCAATGCGATTCAAGCCCGGTCCTTCCCGCCAGCGAGAGCCGCCACAGCAATGAGGTGGTGTCCGTCAGAATGTTCAGCGGCGGATAGGGCCGCCCCTGCGGTCTGATATGCCGTTCGTAGATGTCGAGCGCGCCGCCAGTATCGCCGTCCTCGAGCGCGATCAGTGCCAGGTGCCAGGCAAGATGCCCCTGCAGGAAGCTTACCCGGTCGTGGGCCGGCAGCCAGCCGGATAGGAAGGTGCGGCCTTGCGTGGGATCACCCTGCTCGAACAGCGCATGCGACAGGGCATGGGCCGCGCTGGCGTTTGCAGGATTCATCCAATAGGCGCGCTCGGTGGTATCGCGGCCGGTGACGACGTCGCCCGCCTCGGTTTGCGACCAGCCGAGATAGGTCAGGAACCACCAGTCCTCGCCATAATCGGCGGCGTAGCGCTGGCAAATCGAAAGCCGCGCCGCGTCGTGGTCGGCGCGCCCTGAGAAAGCGTAGAGGCCGAAGGCGCCGAGCAGCAGCGACAGGATCAGCGCGTCGCGCGGAAATTCCGCGAGGTGCTGTTCGGCAGCTTGCAATGCCTGCCTGGTCTGGCTTTCGACCACCGAGGCTACGATCTCGACATGCTGCTGCTCGCGCCGGCTCGCGGTCGCGGCCAATTGCCGGGCTATTGCCGCCTTGTCGCGGGCCGCCGCGCCTTCCATGTTGATCTGATGGACGCGGGCACGCGCCACATGCGCCAGTGCGAAATCGGGATCCTCGGCGATGGCCGCATCAAAGGCCGCATCCGCGCCGTGCCAGGCCGCAAGGATACAGTCGATGCCATCACGGTAGAGCGCCGCAGCGCGATCGGAAGCGGTCGTCAGCGGCAGGTCGTAGCGGTCCTGGTTCATCATTCGTCCTCCTGACGTGAAGGCGAAATCTAGCAGAGGCGGCTGTGACAACAATATTGCGGAAGACGCCGCGTGAAGCGGTTGAGCCAGTGGCGATCCGCCGCTAGCTTGCGGTCACGATCGGGCTAAAGGGAATCATGGCTGAGGAACTGGCGAAGACGGCAAATAATTCGACGACGGAAGACACTGCGCCGCGGAGGGCGACCGACATGCCGCTGCTGCGCATCGAGGGCGTGACGAAAAGGTTCGGCAACTTCACCGCGGTCAATCAGCTCTCACTCGACATCCGCGCCGGTGAATTCTTCGCCCTGCTTGGCCCGAGCGGGTGCGGCAAAACCACGCTATTGCGCATGCTGGCGGGATTCGAGACGCCGGATGAGGGACGTATCCTCCTTGGCGGTAACGACATCGCGCAGGTGATGCCGCATGAGCGGCCCGTCAATATGATGTTCCAGAACTATGCGCTGTTTCCGCATCTCTCGGTGCGTGACAACATCGCATTCGGCCTGCGGCGCGCTGGCATGGCGCGCGGCGAGATCGCCGCCCGCGTCGCCGAGATGGTGGCGCTCGTCAAGCTCGAAGGGATGGAGAAACGCAAGCCCGACCAGCTTTCCGGCGGCCAGCGGCAGCGCGTGGCCTTGGCGCGTTCGCTGGCACGCCGGCCGCAGATGCTGCTGCTCGATGAGCCCTTGGCCGCGCTCGACAAGAAACTGCGCGAGAGCACGCAGGCAGAATTGATGGAATTGCAGCGCCGCCTTGGCATGACCTTCATTATCGTCACCCACGACCAGGAAGAGGCGATGACGATGGCGAGCCGGATCGGCGTGATGGACACAGGCCGCCTGGCGCAGGTCGCGACGCCGCGCGACCTCTATGAGGCGCCAGCCTCACGCTGGGTCGCCGAGTTCGTCGGCGACGTCAATCTGTTCGAGGGGCAGGTCATCTCCCGCGAGCAGGGCAGGCTGAAGGTCACGACGCGCGAGGCAGGGATCATCACCGTGACCGAACCGCGCCAGCCGGTGACGAAAGAGATCGTCACCGTCGCGATCCGGCCCGAGAAGATCAAATTATCGCGGCGCGGATTGGCGTCGAGTGTCGACGCGTTGCAAGCGATCAATCGGTTCGAGGGCGAGGTTGCGGAGATCAACTATCTCGGCGGCCTCACCGCCTACAGGATCAGGCTCGACAATGGCGCCGTGGTGCGCTCCGTGATGGCCAATACCGCGCGGCTTGACGTGGACGGCTATGGCTCGAGCGAGCGCGTGGCCGCCTGGTTCGCGCCTGACGACGGTGTGGTGCTCGAGCAATGAGCACGCGCCGTATCTTTGCCCGTCCGGCGCGCTATGCCGCCATCGCGCCATATCTTTGGATGGCGCTGTTTTTCCTGGTACCGTTCGGCTTTGTGCTGAAGATCAGCCTGTCGCAGACCGCGATCGCGCAGCCGCCCTATACGCCGGTGTTCGACCCCAGCGAGGGGTGGGAAGCGTTCAAGGGCGCGTTCGAACAGTTATCGCTGGAAAATTACCGGCTGCTGATTTCTGACAATCTCTACATCCTGTCCTATCTGCGTAGCCTCGTCGTCGCCATAACCTCGACGCTGATTCTGCTCGTGATCGGCTATCCCATCGCCTACGGCATGGCGCGGCTGCCGCAGCGCTGGCAGGGCATCGCGATGATCCTGGTCATCGTGCCGTTCTGGACCTCGTTCCTAATCCGCATCTATGCCTGGATCAACATCTTGCAGCATGACGGTTTGCTCAATCGGATCCTGCTCGCATTGCATCTGGTGTCCAAGCCGGTTGTCTGGCTCTCGACCGACACCGCGATGTATATCGGCATCGTCTATTCCTATCTGCCGTTCATGATCCTGCCGCTCTACGCCACGCTCGCGAAGATGGACCGCGCGCTGCTGGAAGCCGCCGAAGATCTGGGCGCCTCGCCGCGGAAGGCCTTCTGGCTCGTGACGTTTCCGCTGTCACTGCCGGGCGTCGGGGCAGGGGTATTGCTCTGCTTTATTCCGATCGTCGGCGAGTTCGTGATCCCCGATCTCCTCGCCGGCTCCAATTCGTTGATGATCGGCCAGACGCTCTGGCTCGAATTCTTCACCAATAAGGATTGGCCGGTGGCCTCCGCCGTCGCGATTGCGCTGTTGCTGCTGCTGGTGCCGCCCCTCGTGCTCTATGACCGGCTGCAGCGCCGGCAGGTCGAGGGCCGACGCTGATGGCGCATACCGTGAACCGACTTTCGCGCTTCAACATGACCGCGCTCGCGCTCGGGCTTGCGTTGCTTTACCTGCCGATCGTGATCCTCGTGATCTTTTCGTTCAATGCGTCGCGGCTGGTGAACGTGTGGGGCGGCTGGTCGCTGCGCTGGTACATCGAGTTCTTCAACGACCGCGCCATGCTCGAAGCTGCCTGGATGAGCCTGCGCGTTGCCGCGGTTTCCGCCACATTCGCGACGCTGCTCGGCACGCTCGCGGCCATAGGCCTGGCGCGCGGCGAACGCTTTGCTGGGCGGGCGCTATTCTCCGGCATGCTCTATTCGCCGCTGGTGATGCCGGAGGTGATCTCGGGCCTGTCGCTGCTCCTGCTGTTTGTGGCGCTGAACGCCGAGCGCGGCTTCTGGACGGTGACCATCGCGCACACCACGCTGACCATGTGCTTCGTCACCGTGGTGGTGCAGTCACGCCTTGCTTCGCTTGACCGCAGTCTGGAGGAGGCCGCGATGGACCTCGGCTGCAATCCGGTGAAGGCGTTCCTGATGGTGACGCTGCCGCTGATCATCCCCGCCATTGTCGCGGGCTGGATGCTCGCCTTCACGCTGTCGCTCGACGACGTCGTGATCGCAAGCTTCACCACCGGTCCCGGCTCGGCGACGCTGCCGATCCGGATTTATTCGGAGGTGCGGCTCGGGGTGAAGCCGGAGATCAACGCGATCTGCACGCTGATGATCGCATTGATCGCCATGCTGATCGTGGCCGCCTCGTTCGCCTCGAAACTGTCGAGCTCTCAGGGCGAGAGCGCCGCGCCGCTGTGAGCAGTCACGACTTCACCGCGCCCGCGGTGAGGCCGCCGACCATGTAGCGCCTGAAGGCGTAGTAGATGGCGGCCGGCGGCAGCGCATAGATGAAGCCGGTGGTCATCAACAGCTCCCACGGCGAGTCATCGGCAGCAAGGAAGTTGCCGAGCGCGACGGGAAGCGTGATATCGGTGTCCTTCGACAGCAGCAGGAACGCGTAGAGATATTCGTTCCAGGCCAGCAGGATGGCGTAGGTGCCGACCGCGACCAGCGAGGGCATCATCAGAGGCACATAGACCAGGCGGAACAATTGCAGCGTGGTCGCGCCATCCATGGTCGCGGCTTCGTCGAGCTCGACCGGCAATTTGTCGGAAGCCTGCTTCAGCACCCAGATCGCGTAGGGCGAAGCGATCGTCACCATCGCCAGGATCAGCGACCAGTGACTGTTGAGCAATCCGTAATTGCCCATGGTGCGGTACATCGGCACGGCCAGGAACGCCGCCGGGATGAAATAAGTGAACAGCGCCAGGTTCATCATCGCGCGGCCGCCGGGCGCGCGCAATCGCGAGATCGAGAATGCCGCCGTGGTGGCGATGAATAGCGTCAGCGCCCCGGTCGCCAGCGCGATCACGGTCGAATTCCCGAACTGCATCCAGAAGTCACGCAGGAAGTAATGCTGCTGGCGGAACACGATCTCGAAATTGTGCAGCGTCGGATGATCGGGCCAAAGCTTGCCGGAGAACGCGTCCTCCTTCGGCGAGATCGCGAACAGGAACATGTGATAGATCGGCACCAACGTCCAGATCAGGACGGGGATGCCGATCAGGAGCAGCTTGGCCTCGGTGCCGATCTCGCGCAGGGTAGGGAGCTTCATCGCGACAACCGTTTCATCATGAAATAGACGAGTGGCAGCACCAGCGGCAGCGCGCAAACGATCGAGGCCATCGCCAGATTGAGCTGGTCGAGCCGGAGATAGCGGATACCAAGTGTCGACAGCACATGGGTGAGGTCGGCCGGCCCGCCGCCGGTCAAGAGATAGACGCTGTTGAAGTCGCCGAGCGTCCAGATCATCGAGAGCAGCGTGCAGGTGATGTACAGCGTCTGCATCGACGGCCAGGTGATGTAGCGGAATTTTTGCCAAAAGCTCGCGCCGTCGACGGCTGCGGCCTCGAACAGGTCGTTGGAGATGGCAAGCCGCCCGGTCATCAGGATCAGCGTCCAGAACGGCAGCGACTTCCAGATGTGCACGCCGATCGCCATGGTCAGTGCCACCGTGGGATCGTTGAGCCAGTTCGGACCGTCATCGCCGGTCAAGCTGAAGATGATGTGATTGACCACGCCCCATTCCGGATTGAGCATGAAGCGTACCGACAGGATGGTCGGGATCGACGGCACCGCCCAGGGCAGGATGAACAGCACCGACAGCCACCTGATCCAGGCGCGCTGCTGGACGAAGAAGCCCGACAGGAACAGCGCGATCAGCATTTTGACGTTGATGCCGATAACGAGGAAGATCAGCGTGTTGACGGCGGCGCGCGCGAAGATCGGGTCGTGATAGAGCTCGACATAGCTTTGCGGATGGCGTGCGAGCCATAGCCCGTAACCGACGGGATAGAGCACGAAGGCCAGGAACACGAGCAGATAGGGCGCCAGCAGCAGGATGCCCCAGACTTGCGGCGTCGACAGCCGCGCCGACAGCGGCGGGCGCGGGATCGCATGATCGGAAAGCGTGATCGCCATTACTCATCCCTGTCGATTTCGTACACCTCGCCCCGCCTGCGGGGAGAGGTCGGATCGCATCGCAAGATGCGATCCGGGTGAGGGGACTCTCCGCGTACTCATATGTTTCGAGCCAGCGGAGAAAGCCCCTCACCCCGACCCTCTCCCCGCGAAGAGCGGGGAGAGGGAGAAGCAGGTGTCAGCCCGCGACCTGCTTGATGCGGGCGATCAGTTCGTCGACGGCCTTGTCCACCGGCACCTTCTCGCTGACGACGCGGTTCATGGCCTTGGCCCAGACGTTCTCGTTGTTCAGGATCGTGAACTTGTAGTTCTTGGTGAAGTCGAACGGCGTGGTGCCGCCGGTGAACTGGGTGTAGACCGCCTTGCGATGCCGGTCGGCCTGCCAGAACGGGCTCTTCTGGCCGGCGACCGTGACCGGGAACCAGCGGCCGAGCGCACCTTCGACATAGGGGCCGAGATTCTCTTCCTGCAGCAGGAATTTGACGAACTCCTTGCCCTCGGCCTTGTTCTTGGCCGCGGTGAAGATCACGCCGGTCTTGACGTCGGAGCGGTACTTGATCGGGTTGCCGTCCGGCTTGTTCGGGAAGGACGCCGTGATGATGGTTTCCTCATAGGCCTTCTTGCCGGCGGCGCGCTGCTCCGGCGTCAGTGCCTGGTTGTTCGAATCCTCGAACCATTTCGCCGCGATCGAGATCGTGAAGTTGTGGGTCATCACGATGGTCTTGTTGTGGAAGGCGACGTTGTTGTCCGGGTCCTTCCAGGTCGTCGAGGAGGGTGGCGTGCAGCCCTTGATGTAGGTGTCGGTGTAATCCTTGAGCGCGTGGATCAGCCCGTCGCGCACCTTGGGATCGTCGACCAGGAGCTTGCCGTCGTCGTCGACGAGCTTGACGTCATAGGCGTCCATGAAGGTGTAGAACGACTGGAACGAGTCGGTGGATTCCACGCCCATCGGCTGGCCGACGCCGTAGATGCGGTTGCCGGTCGCCTTGCGGATCGCCGGCTGCACCTTGTCGCACCAGAACGACCAGTAATCCGCCCATTTGGTCGGGATATCGCTCGGCTTGAAGCCGGCCTGCTGCAGCATGTCGCCCCAGATCTGGACGTGCATGCTCTGCTGCTTCAGTGGGAAGCCGTAATAGCCTTTCTTCTTGGTCTGGTCGTTGTAGAGGTAAGCGGTTTCCAGCGTGTTCGGGGCGAAGGCCGA
The DNA here is from genome assembly GCF_029990105.1 of Bradyrhizobium sp. Arg237L. Classification (NCBI taxonomy): domain Bacteria; kingdom Pseudomonadati; phylum Pseudomonadota; class Alphaproteobacteria; order Hyphomicrobiales; family Nitrobacteraceae; genus Bradyrhizobium; species Bradyrhizobium sp. Arg237L. Next base: position 52,392 of record NZ_JAQMIL010000066.1, read on the forward strand.
TTTCATCGGCAGCAGGATGTCGGAGAGGTCCTCGAGCTTGCCTTCGAACGCCCATTTGCCGCCGGCCTGCACGTCATACGTATCGGAATAGGCGACGTCGGGCACGGTGCCGGAATCGAGCGCGGCCACCGTCTTCGGGATCATGTCCTGGATCGCGTATTGCGACAGCTCGACCTTGATGCCGGTCTTGGCTTCGAACTTCTTGATCGCCTCGAGGAGCGCGTCATCCTCGGATTTGTAGAAGCCCTTGCCCCACCAGACCGTGATCTTCTTCTCCTGCGCCATCGCCGGCGCGGTCGCGTGGATCAGCCCGATGGCGGCGACCGCGAAAGAAAGCACAGCAATACCCAACTTGGATTTCACGTTGTTCTCCCTCTCTTGATGCCGGTTTTTTTAACCGGTTGGATAAAAGACTAGCGCATGGCCGCGGCCTGATCCAGATGGCGCGTCGGAATCTTGGTCGCACGGTTCGCCTTTGAACCACGACGAAAGTCTGAAGGTTCAATTCGGCTTGGCGTTCTCGGCCGCCGTCGGCGCTCTTGTCGGGGATGCCGCGGCATCGGCAGGCGGCTGCCGCGCGCCGCCGGTGAGGCGCTCGATCACCGAGCGCACGGTGTCGCCCGTCTTGCGGTCCTTCACCGCCTTGAGCAACTGCGACGATGCCGGCGAGCGGCGGATCAGGCTTTCCGGATCCGGGAAGACCAAAGGATCGTCCCACGGCCCCTGCACCACGAACGGCAGGTCAAAACCGTTGCTGCCGCTCGGCGCCGAATTCAGGCTGGCGACGCCCTTGAGATCGTATTCCCGCGACGGCACCGAGGCGGTGCCGGTCAGCGTGATCTTGGCCGCAGGTCCTTCGAGGCGGATGTTCTCGGCGGTGGCGACGCCATCATTGAACCGCACGGCAATCGTCAGATTGTCGTAAGGCGTCGAGCCCGAGCGGAAATTGCCGCCGCCGGACAGAGGCCGCCGCTCCAGCCGCTTCAGGAGCTGCTCGATATTGAAGCCCGCGATCGCGCCATCATGACCGCTCAGCGTCGCGGTGCCATCGAGCGATTGCGCAAGCCCGAACGGACTGGAGCCGGAGGCCGTCAGCGCGACGTTGAGATTGCCGCGGCCGGTGAGCTTGCTGACGCCGAACAATTCGCTGGCGCAGGCCTGCAGGTCGACATCGGTGAACTCGAGCTGCGCCTTCACATCGGCGATGGCATCCGAGCGCGCGATCCCGAGCGAGCCCTTAGCGATGCCGCCATACATCTGCGCTTCCGCGACGGAGAGCGCCAGCGTGCCGCCGCGCAAATTGGCGCCGAGCGCGGTGCGCCCGAGTCTGGTCGAGCCGACCGTCACCCGCGCTGCCGACAGCCGCATGTCGAGGTCGGTGGCGGAGAGCGCGTTCAGATCGAACAACTGCCGGTTCCAGTCGCGCTGGCCGCCGGCGAGCAGGCGGAAGGTCGAGACATAAGGCGTGAAATCGAGGTTGCCTGCGGCGAGCGTCGCCTGCAGCGTCTGCCTGCCATTGTTGGCAAAGGTCATCACGCCCTCGGCGACATTGCCGTCGAGCTCGACATTGACATTGGTGAGCGCCACCGAGCCGCCGACAAGATTGGTGCGCGCCTTCAGCGTGAAGCGGCCGAACCCGCCGCTGCCAGGCGGGGCCTGTCCCATCCAGCGCAGCGCGTTGCGCAAGGACACGCTGTCGATGGTGGCGTTGCCCTCCATCATCAGGCTGGTCCGGTTGGCGACCGTGCCGTCGAAGGCGAGCTTGAGCGGCGCACTGGCAAGCCGCGCCTTCAGCCCCGAGCGGTCGCCCGACAACAGCGCGATGAAGTCGCTGGCGCTGATCGAGCCGTCGACGCGCTCGCCGCGCCAGTCGAACTGCCCGGTTGCGGCAAAGGAACGCGAGATCGATGGCCAGGCCAGCGACAGGTCGATATCGCCGAGCTGCTCCCTGACATGGTTGTTCTCATCCTCGTAATTGAGGATGCCGTCCTGGATGCGGATCTCCGAGAACGACATCTGGTTCTCGGCACCGGGCTTCATCGCGCGCGCGATCGTGTCGATGAACGGCGTCCAGTTGCTGTCGCCCTTGCCGTCCCTGATGACATGGATATGCGGCCGGAGCATCATCACGTCGGCGATCTCGAACCGCCGCAGCAACAGCGGCAGCAGGCGCAGATTGGCGGTCAGCACGTCGACTCGCAGCGCGGGGTCGATGGTGCCGCCGCCCTTCAGCCCGACATCATGGAACGAGACATAGCTGCCGGGGAACACCGACACATCGATATGGCCGTTGACGACGAGGTCGAGCCCGGTGACGGCGCGAATCTGCGCCTCCACCGCCTGCTGCAGGGCGTCCCGGTTCAGAAACCAGGATGTCCCGATCAGGCCAAGCAGCGCGAGGCCGAAAAACGCCGCAATCGGCATCCCCAGGCGCTTCATTCCTTGGGCCATCGTCAGTGACATATCCAGGTCGGGTTGAGGTGATCGGATATTCGAATAAAACGGGCGGCGCACTGGGCGCCCCTGCCAAGCCACGCAACTTGAAGGGTTTTCTTGACGCTTTCAAGGCCATCGTCGAGGTTGTAGGCAGGTGAGATGGCGAAACGGGGCGTCATTGACGCATTGCGAAGATTTCGCCTAATAATCCCGGTCTGTAACGGCCGTCCGCGCCCTCGGGCTGCCAATGCCCCTCCATCAGGTCCTCTTCCATGAACAAGGTCTATCCCGACGCCAAATCGGCACTCGACGGCATCCTTAAGGACGGCATGATGATCATGTCGGGCGGCTTCGGCCTCTGCGGCATCGCCGAAACCCTCTCCGATGCGATCAGGGACTCCGGGGTCAAGGACCTGACGGTGGTCTCCAACAATGCCGGCGTCGACGGTATCGGGTTGAGCCGGCTGCTGGAGACGCGGCAGATCAAGAAGATGATTTCCTCCTATGTCGGCGAGAACAAGCTGTTCGCCCAGCAATATCTCGCCGGCGAGCTCGAGCTCGAATTCAATCCGCAGGGCACGCTGGCCGAGCGCATCCGCGCCGGCGGTGCCGGGATCCCGGCCTTCTACACCAAGACCGGTGTCGGCACGCTGATCGCCGAGGGCAAGGAAGTGAAGGAATTCGACGGCGAGAAATACATCATGGAGCGCGGCCTGTTCGCCGACCTCGCCATTATCCACGCCTGGAAGGGCGACACCGCCGGGAACCTGGTCTATCGCAAGACCGCGCGCAACTTTAACCCGATGATGGCGACGGCCGCGAAGATCACGGTGGCCGAGGTCGAGCATCTGGTTCCGGCCGGCGAGATCGATCCCGATCACATCCACACGCCAGGCATTTTCGTGAAACGCATCGTCGAGGTCGGCACGGGCAACAAGCGGATCGAGTTCCGCAACACCCGCCCGCGCCCCGCAGCCTAAATTTAGCAGGAGAGTCCCATGGCCTGGACCCGTGAACAGATGGCGGCGCGCGCTGCGAAAGAGCTGCGCGACGGCTATTACGTCAACCTCGGTATCGGCATCCCGACGCTGGTTTCGAACTACATCCCCGAGGGGATCGACGTCAGCCTGCAGAGCGAGAACGGCATGCTCGGCATGGGTCCGTTCCCCTATGAGGGCGAGGAGGACGCCGACCTCATCAACGCCGGCAAGCAGACGGTGAGCGAATTGCCGTCGACCAGCTATTTCTCCAGCGCCGATTCCTTCGGCATGGTGCGCGGCGGTCATATCGACCTTTCGATCCTCGGCGCGATGCAGGTTGCCCAGAATGGTGATCTCGCCAACTGGATGATCCCCGGCAAGATGGTAAAGGGCATGGGAGGCGCCATGGACCTCGTCGCCGGCGTCAAGCGCGTCGTCGTGGTGATGGAGCATTCCGCCAAGGACGGCGCGAAGCTGTTGAAGCAGTGCTCGCTGCCGCTGACCGGCGAACGTGTGGTCGACATGGTCGTCACTGATCTGGCCGTCTTCACCATCGACAAGCACGGCAAGGACGGCATGGCGCTGGTCGAACTCGCCGACGGCGTCACGCTCGACGAGGTCAAGTCCAAGACCGAAGCCGAGTTTCGGGTGGCGCTGAAGAATACGTGACGATGGTTCTTCCCTTCTCCCTTGTGGGAGAAGGTGGCGCGCATGCAATGCGCGCCGGATGAGCGACTATCTGGATTGTCAAGTTGCATTGGCGTAAGCGGCACGCGCCTCGCGTGCTTTGGCGTT
>NZ_JAQMIL010000067.1:0-55932 GCF_029990105.1 Bradyrhizobium sp. Arg237L
TCGTGACGATCGCGATCCGCCCCTCATCTTGGGTGAGACGCGCGGAGTTAAATCACTGATTTGCCCGACGGGTTAAGCGATTTATTTCTGCGCGAAGGGCTGGACAGACTTTTGGCTGATTTGCCCGTCGGGTTGATTTGTCGCACCCATTGCCTCCACATCGCCATTGCGAGCGCAGCGAAGCAATCCATAGCGCCACGTGCGGGATTGCTTCGCCGCGCTCGCAATGACGGAGAGGACTACGCCACCCGGCGTGCGGCTCCCACTTGCGTCAGGATTGCGTCCAGGCCCTCGATCATCTCGGCGATCTCGGCCCGCGACGCGTTGAGCGCCGGCATGAAGCGCAGCGCGTCGGGTTGTGGCGAGTTGATCAGCAGGCCTTTCGAGAACGCCTGCGCCACGATCGCGGCGCCGATCGGCAGTTTCAGGTCGAGCGCCAGCAACAGTCCGCGGCCGCGCACTTCGCCGAGCCCGTGCCGGGCCGAGAGCCGCTGCAGCTCGCTTTCCAGGAACAGGCCGGCGTCAGCGACGGACTTCAGGAATTCCGGCTTGCCGACCTGTTCGAGGACGGCAAGCCCCGCGGCGCACATCAACGGATTGCCGTTGAAGGTGCCGCCCTGGTCGCCATGGTCGAAGCAGGCCGCATGCTCGGTCGCGAGCAAGGCGGCGAGCGGTACGCCGCCGCCGATGCCCTTGCCGAGCGTCATGATATCGGGCGCAATCCCGGCATGCTCGTAGTGGAAGAGTTTTCCGGTGCGGCCCATGCCGGTCTGGATCTCGTCGACGATCAGCAGCATGCCGTGCTCGCTGGTCAGCGTGCGCAGCTCCTTCAGGAATTGATCGGTCGCGGGCCAGACGCCGGCCTCGCCCTGGATCGGCTCCAGCATCACGGCAACCGTATTCGATGAAATCAGCTCCTCAACCGACGCGATGTCGTTGAGCTGGGCTTTGCGAAAGCCCGGCACCTTCGGTTCGAACAGCGGTTCGAACGCCTTCTTGCCGGAGGCCGACATGGTCGCGAGCGTGCGGCCGTGAAAGCCACCCTCGAAGGTGATGATCTCGAACGCGCCGTTCTTGTATTTTGTCCCATATTTTCGCGCGAGCTTGATCGCGCCTTCATTGGCTTCCGCGCCGGAATTGGCGAAGAACACCTGGTCGAAGCAGCTGTTCTCGACGAGCGCATTGGCAAGCTTGAGGCTGGGTTCGTTGTAGAAGGCCGGGCTCGGGGTCAACAGACACTTGGCCTGCGCGGCGATCGCTTCGGCGACAGCAGGCGGCGAATGGCCGAGGCAGTTGACCGCCCAACCCTGCACGAAATCGAGATAACGGCGGCCAGTATCGTCCCAGAGATAGGAGCCTTCGCCGCGGACAAACACGGTCTTCGGGCGCGCGGTGATGTCCATCAGCGCGTCGAACGGATGGAAGGTGTCAGGCATGTCAGGCTCCTTGAATTGCTTGGGATGAAAGGCAGGCGGCAACGCAAGAAGGCCGCACTTTTGAGGGTGCGGCCTTCTCGAAAACCTTAGGCTGAACTAGCTAGTCAGCGCTGGCGTCGGACATGGCGCAACCCATCATCGTCGCGGGTGCGACGACGGAAAGTAGCGCGGCGGATGGTCCGGTTCAGCTTCATGGCGATGGGCCATACAGCGCAAGGGCAGGGAATGTCAAGTCGCGCGCGGCGCCTCTTCGGTGTCCTCCTCGCCCCAATCGGCGTCGGCGATGGACGTGTCGATCAGTTCGCCACGGAGCAGGGCGAGCGGCGATTTGTAGTACAGCGCGATGTTGTGGAACGGATCGGTCAGGACCTTCCAGACCCAGATCAGTCCTGTCGGCACGTCCTTGATGATGAAGAGCTGGATCATGCGGGCGAGCCCGCCGGCGATGCCGATCGCGAGCCAGACGGCACCGACGTGACGGATGAAGTCGAGCCTGGTGGCCGGCGGTGAGAACAGGCCGAACAGCGTCGGAAAGACGAACAGCGCGACCGGTGCTAGCCCCCAGACGACCAGAAGCACGATCTTGCGGCTTTGGTTGTAGCCGACCTTGATCGCTTCCTTGTACTCGTTGGAAACCTTGTTCACGTCGTCATAGCCGTTGGGCTCAAAGAAGAAGTGCCCGGTCTGCCTCGTCAACATCGCGAGCCAGCCGACCAGACCGGCCATGGCCGGATGGGTGAATAGCAGCCCATAGCAGACCAGGAATATGACGGCGCTGATCAGGTGCAGCGTCTGATTGATGCGGCTCTGGTGGTAGTAGCGGTAATCGTCAAAACGTTGTGTGCGCAGTGTCTTCGAGAAGCGGCTCATCATTCACCCCTTGGATTTGAAGGTGCGCGAGCCATAGGCCGAGTCCGTGAATGGAGCGTGACATCTTGAAGTTGTTATAGTTATAGATACTAATCTAAGATTGGCACGCAAAAGCGGCTTCGCGGGATGCGAATTATCAGGCAACGCCATTCCTTGCCACCGGAGTGGCGGCAGGATTCTCCGAAATTTGAATATCGTTTGGCGGACGTTGAACGAGCATTGAGCTGGATCAAATCGTCCGAACTGGCTGCAACTATCGACGCAGAGACCGCTCAGAATCCGGCGACGCTGCCGTGCAGGTCATATTCGTCAGAGCGTTCGATCTTTGCAGTGACGATCTCGCCGACCTTCAGCGGGCGTCGGCTCGAGAGATAGACCGCACCATCGATCTCCGGCGCATCAGCCTTCGACCGGCCTCGCGCGACGGTCGGGCCGACCTCGTCGATGATGATCTGTTGCCTTGTGCCGACCTTACGCTTCAGCCGGCGCGCGGAGATCTTCTGCTGGCGGGCCATCAGCGCGTTGTAACGCTCCTGCTTGATCTCATCCGGCACGGCGCCGGGGAGCGCGTTGGAGGTGGCGCCTGCAACCGGCTCGTATTTGAAGCAGCCGACGCGGTCGATCTCGGCTTCGTCGAGCCAGTCGAGCAGATAGGCGAAATCGGAATCGGTCTCGCCCGGGAATCCGACGATGAAGGTCGAGCGCAGCGTAAGCTCCGGGCACTGCTCGCGCCATTGCTTGATGCGCGCCAGCGTCTTGTCCTGCGCGGCGGGACGCTTCATGGCTTTCAGGACATCCGGGCTGGCGTGCTGGAAGGGGATGTCGAGATAGGGCAGCACCTTGCCCTCGGTCATCAGGGCGAAGACCTCGTCGACATGCGGGTACGGGTAGACATATTGCAGCCGCACCCAGGCGCCGAGTTCGCCGAGCTCTTTTGCCAGGTCGAAGAATTTGGCGCGGACGGAGCGATCCTGCCACGGGCTCTCGGCATATTTCAGGTCGATGCCATAGGCCGAGGTGTCCTGCGAGATGACCAGCAGTTCCTTGACGCCTGCCTTTACCAGCCGCTCGGCCTCGCGCAGCACGTCGTTGGCAGGCCGCGATACCAGGTCGCCGCGCAGCTTGGGGATGATGCAGAAGGTGCAGCGGTTGTTGCAGCCCTCGGAGATCTTCAGGTAGGCATAATGGCGCGGGGTCAGCTTGACGCCCTGCGGCGGCACCAGGTCGAGATGCGGGTTGTGCATCGGCGGCAGCGCGCGGTGCACGGCGTCCAGCACGCTCTCATATTGCTGCGGACCCGTGATCGAGAGCACGCCCGGATAAGCGCTCTCGATCTGCTCGGGTTCCGCACCCATACAGCCGGTCACGATCACCTTGCCGTTCTCGGCCATGGCCTCGCCGATCGCCGAAAGTGATTCCTGCTTGGCGCTGTCGAGGAAGCCGCAGGTGTTGACGATCACGATATCGGCGCCGTCATGCTTGCGCGCGAGCTCATAGCCCTCGGCCCGCAGCCGCGTGATGATGCGCTCGGAATCCACAAGCGCCTTTGGACATCCAAGCGAAACAAACGAGATTTTTGGCGCGGCCGCCTGTTGCATATCTAAATCTGCCTGATTGATGGGCAGGAGCTAGTCCCAATTGTCCATAATTACAAGGCTTTGAGCTGGCTTCCATCGTGCTATGGATAGTTTTTAGGGAACACGAGTGAACGATGGCTGCCGAGTCGTCTCCGAAAATTGTCATCGTCGACGAAAGCCCGATCCGCGCCGCGATCCTGGAGGAGGGCCTGCGGGAGGCGGGTTATACCAGCGTCGTGCATATCAGCGAGATGCACAGCCTGCTGGCGCGAATCTATGCCGTTGACCCCGATATCATTGTGATCGACCTGGAAAATCCCAGCCGCGACGTGCTGGAACAGATGTTCCAGGTCAGCCGGGCCGTGCGGCGGCCGATCGCCATGTTCGTCGACCAGAGCGATGCCGCCTCGATCCAGGCCTCTGTCGAGGCCGGCGTGTCGGCCTACATCGTCGACGGGTTCAACAAGCAGCGTATCAAGCCGATTCTCGACCTCTGCGTGTCCCGCTTCAACGTGTTCGCGCGGCTGCAGGACGAACTGGACCGCACCAAGCACGCGCTGGAAGAGCGCAAGGTGATCGACCGTGCCAAGGGCATCCTGATGAAATTGAAGGGCCTCACCGAAGACGAGGCCTATGTGCTGCTGCGTTCCACGGCGATGCGCGAAAAGAAGAAGATCGGCGAGATCGCGCAGTCGATCCTGACCGCGTCGGAGTTGCTCAAATGACCACACCGCTTCGCATCGGTTTCATTCCGCTGGTCGACGCCGCCGCGCTGATCGTCGCCGCCGACAAGGGTTTTGCCGCCGCCGAAGGGCTCGACATCACCCTGGTGCGGGAGGTGTCGTGGTCGAACGTCCGCGACAAGCTCAATATCGGCCTGTTCGATGCTGCCCATCTGCTGGCGCCGGTCGCGATTGCCTCCAGCCTCGGCCTTGGCCACGTCAAGGTGCCGATCGTGGCGCCCTTCAATCTCGGCCTCAACGGCAACGCGATCACGGTCTCGCCGCCGCTGCATGCTGCGATCATGGAGGAACTCGACGGCGACCGTTTCGACCCGATGGCAACGGCGCTGGCGCTGTCGCGCGTGGTCGCCAAGCGGCGCAAGAGCGGGGCGGAGCCACTGATCTTCGGCATGACGTTTCCGTTCTCGACCCACAATTATCAACTGCGGTTCTGGATGGCGGCGGGCGGGGTTGATCCGGACGAGGACGTGCGGCTGGTGGTGCTGCCGCCGCCTTACATGGTCGACAGCCTCGCCAACGGCCATGTCGATGCGTTCTGCGTCGGCGCGCCCTGGAACTCGATCGCGGTCGATCTCGGCATCGGCCACATCCTGCATTTCGTTTCCGACATCCTGGTCGCCGCGGTCGAGAAGGTGCTGGCGATCAGGCAGAACTGGGCGGAGAAGAATCCTGACGTCGTCGCAGCGCTGGTGCGGGCGCATCTGCGCGCCGCTGAATTCATCGAGCAGCCGGAAAACCGCGCCGAGGCGGCTGCGATTCTGGCGCAGCCGGAGCGGATCGGCGTCGACGCCGAGGTGATCCAGCGCACGCTCGACGGGCGGCTCAAGATCTCCCCCGACGGCGCCAAGCGCGAAAGCGGTCGCTACCTGTTGGTCGGCCGGCGCGGCGCGGCGCGACCCGACCCGGTGCAGGCCGCGTGGCTCTATGCGCAGATGGTGCGATGGGGGCAGGCGGCCATGAAGCCGGACGCCCTCAAGACGGCCATGGACGTGTTCCGGCCAGATCTCTACGACGCGGCTGTGGGACGTCGGCCGGCGCCCGCCGATGTGCCGCTGCCGATCGGCGCTTTCGCCGGGCCGGCCTTCGATCCCAACGATATTCGGGGGCATCTGGCCGCGTTCAAGATCGGTTACTGGAAGCCGTAAGATTCGTGCTGCGATCGTGGGCAGTTGCCACAGGTCGGCTAAATTTTGAGCGCGCTGCTCGAAAATTCGCAACGCGGCTAGCCTCCGGGCTCCCGGGCGGTTCGGCTAATACACTGAAATAGCGTGATATTGTCTTCGGCGGCGTCTGGCACGCAACTTGAATGCTGCAGTGCGGCCAGCCTGTCGCAGATGCCTGCTGGCTCACGTCCAAGATGGATTTCCGCAGCAACGAAGCTGATCGGACCGTTCCCACGAATCGAGCAAGGCAGTCTTAGGCCACGCCGACTCCCGAGCGGTCGCTTTCCACCGTTGACGCCACTCGCCGTGGCCGCAGGAGCTTCGTCGCAGACCATGAAAATCGAGCCGCTCTCAGTCGACTTCTCCGACGAGCAGAAACGCTACCTCGAAGGCTTTGCCACCGGCCTGCAGATCAGCCGGGTCGGCCGCGGGCTTGGCGGCGGCGCCGCCAAAGCCAATGCCGAGCCGACCGGCCCGGATGCCGCGCATATCAAGGCGCAGGACAAGGTCATCGCGTCAGGCAAGAAGCTCGTCGACCAGGAGAAATTCAAACGCGACGAGCATCCCTTCGATGCCTATCCGCGCCTGAAGCAACAGGCGCTCGACGACGCGCCGCCGTCGCCTGCCGATAATTTCCGCTGGCGCTATTTCGGCCTGTTCTACGTCGCACCGGCGCAGGATTCCTACATGTGCCGCCTGCGCATTCCAAACGGCATCCTGAAGCACTGGCAGTTTGCGGGGCTGGCCGATCTCGCCGAAGAACTCTGCGGCCCGTACTCCCACGTCACCACGCGCGCGAACTTGCAGGTGCGCGAAATCCCGCCGCAGAACGCGGTGAAACTGATCGAGGGCATCCAGGACCTCGGCCTGTGCTCGCGCGGCTCTGGCGCGGACAATATCCGCAACGTCACGGGCACACCGACCGCAGGGATCGATCCGCAGGAAATCCTGGATACGCGCGCTTACGCCCGCGAGTGGCACCACCACATCCTCAACGACCGCTCACTCTACGGCCTGCCGCGCAAGTTCAATGTCGCCTTCGATGGCGGCGGCCGGATCGCAGTGCTGGAGGAGACCAACGATATCGCCTTCACGGCGGTGGAGGTGAAGGACGGGTTTGGAGCGGAGCCCGGCGTCTGGTTTCGGCTCGGCCTCGGCGGCATCACCGGGCACAAGGATTTTGCAAAATACTCCGACATCATTGTCAAGCCGGAGGAGGCGACCAAGGTGGCGGACGCCATCGTCCGCGTCTTCATCGATCTCGGCGACCGCACCAACCGCAACAAGGCGCGGCTGAAATATGTTCTGGACGGGATCGGTCACGACCAGTTCCTGAAGCTGGTCGAGGAGCGGCTGAAGCAACCCTTCACCCGCGTGCCGACTGAGGCGCTGGCGCCGCGGCCTTTGACGGACCGCATGGCGCATATCGGTGTGCACAAGCAGAAGCAGGAGGGGCTGAACTGGATCGGCGTGTCGCTGCCGCTCGGCAAGGTCACCTGCGAGCAGATGCGTGGATTGGCCAAGATCGCGCGCGATATCGGCGACGGCGAGATCCGCCTGACCGTCTGGCAAAACCTGCTGATATCAGGCGTGCGCGACGAGAATATTGAACTCGCGATCGCCGCGATCAAGACGATCGGGCTCGCGGTCGAGGCCTCGCACATCCGCGCCGGGCTGATTGCTTGTACCGGCAATGCCGGCTGCCGCTTTGCCGCCTCGAATACCAAGCGCCACGCCGCCGAGATCGGCGACTGGTGCGAGCCGCGCGTTGCCATGGACAAGCCGGTCAACATTCATGTCACCGGCTGCCATCATTCCTGCGCGCAGCACTATATCAGCGACATCGGCCTGATCGCGGCGAAAGTGGATGTCGGCGAGGAGGATCCGGTCGAGGGCTATCATCTCTTCACCGGCGGCGGCTTCGGCCCCGATGCCGATGTCGGGCAGGAGGTCTATCACGACCTCAAGGCGGAGGACGCGCCGAAGACAGTCGAGAAGCTTCTAAGAGCCTACCTCGCGCATCGTTCATCTGCTGACGAACCCTTCCTTTCCTTCGCGCGCCGCCATGATGGCGAGACGCTGCGCAAGCTCGCCGAGGCATCCGCATGAACCAGATCACGCCTCCACCGAAACTCGACATCATCCCCACCAGCGCGCCGTTCTCCGAAGCGCAGCGCTCCTGGCTCAACGGCTTCTTTGCCGGGCTGCTGTCGCCCGACGCTGCGACGCCATTGCCAGCGGAGTATGGCGCGGCTGTTGTGCAGGGGGCGACCGGCGATGGCGATGACGGCGAAGCGCCGTGGCATGACCAGACCATGCCGATCGCCGAGCGCATGAAGCTCGCCGAGGGCCGGCCGCTGCGGCGGCGCATGATGGCGGCGATGGCGCAGCAGGACTGCGGGCAGTGCGGCTATAACTGCCACGACTATTCCGAGGCCATCGCGGGCAAGAGCGAAGCGCGGCTCAACCTCTGCGTCCCCGGCGGCAAGGACACCGCGCGGATGCTGAAGTCGCTGTATGAAGAGCTCGACAAGGCGCCATCAGCACCGTCTGCACCAGCAGCCGTGACTGCGAACGCGACGCCTGCCGGCGAGCCCGGACGCTCGCGCGACAATCCGGTGCCGGCAAAGTTTGTCTCGCGCCGTCTCCTCAACAAGCCCGGCTCCGAGAAGGAGACATGGCATATCGAGTTCGATCTCTCCGGCTGCGGGATCGACTATGTCGTAGGCGATTCCTTCGGCATTTTCGCCAAGAACGATCTCGGCCTGGTCGACCAGATTATCGCGCTGCTCGGCGCCTCGCATGTGACTGAAGTCCGTGGCAAGACGCTGCGCGAGGTACTGCTCAACGACGTCTCGCTGTCGCCGGCGCCGGACTCCCTGTTTGAACTGATCACCTATCTAACCGGCGGCGCGCAGCGCGAGAAGGCGCGGGCGCTGGCGCAAGGCGAGGATCCCGACGGCGATGCCACCACGCTCGACGTGATGGCGGTGCTGCAGAAATTCCCGAAGGTACGGCCGCATCCGGAAGCTTTCGTCGAGGCGCTGGAGCCGCTGCAGCCGCGGCTCTATTCGATCTCCTCATCGCACAACGCGACGCCCGGAAAATTGTCGCTGACGGTCGACTGCGTGCGTTACATCATCAACAAGCGCAAGCGGCTTGGGCTCGCCTCGACGTTCCTAGCCGAACGCATCAATCCCGGCGACGCGCTTGATGTCTATGTGCAGAAGGCGCACGGATTTGCGCTGCCGCAGGATCCGAAGACGCCGATCATCATGATCGGTCCAGGCACCGGCATCGCGCCGTTCCGGGCCTTCCTGCTCGACCGCCGCGCCACCGGCGCGCAGGGGAAGAACTGGCTGTTCTTCGGCCATCAGCGCAGCGACTGCGATTTCTTCTATGCCGATGAACTCAATGCGATGAAGACGGCGGGCCTGCTCACGCGGCTGTCGCTCGCCTGGTCGCGCGACGGCGAGAAGAAGTTTTATGTGCAGGACCGCATGCGCGAGGTCGGCCGCGAGCTGTGGACCTGGCTCGCGGAAGGCGGGCATGTCTATGTCTGCGGCGACGCCAAGCGCATGGCCAAGGATGTCGAGCGCGCGCTGGTCGATATCGTCGCCCAGTTCGGCGCCCGCTCGGTGGATGAAGCGATCGCCTTCGTCGCCGACCTCAAGAAGAAGAGCAGGTTCCAGCTCGACGTCTATTGATCACGAAATCCGGCGCAAATTCGAACGAATAATATTCTTCACGTGAAGCTGGCCGGAGAAGTATTCCCCTCGAAGGAACCGGCCGGCAGCGCCGGTATCACTATTTTGGGGGCCGTCTTGCGTCGGAGCGCGAACGATATTCCATATGCGGCGGATGTCGCACTGGAGATCGACGATGCGCGAACTATCGGCGGAAGCCCGCCTGCATCTTTACGCGCGCAGCCTGTCGCGGAAATCGGGGACGGGGTTTCACACGGTTGCGCTCTACAGCGCGTTCGCCGTCATCGCGGCGATCGTGTTCGGCACGCTGTCCGTCCATCCGTTCTAAGAACATTGCTTGGCTCGATCGTCTCCGGCCGTCATTGCGAGGAGCGATAGCGACGAAGCAATCCATGCCTCCGCAAGTGGTGAGATGGATTGCTTCGCTTGCGCTCGCAATGACGGGGGAGGGCGGGCTGGCCCTTCAGCGGACTATCAATGCGCCGTCTTGAACGGCGCGACCGCGATCCCCGCATCCTTCAACGCCTGCCGCACGCCGCGCGCGATTTCGACCGCGCCGGGCGTGTCGCCGTGGATGCAGACCGTATCGGTGCGCATCTTGATCACCTTGCCTGACACCGAAACCACCGCGCCGTCCTGCACCATCCGCACCACGCGATCGGCGATCGCTTTTGGATCGTGCAGCACGGCGCCGGGTTTCTTGCGCGAGACCAGGTTGCCGTCGTCCTCATAGGCGCGGTCGGCGAACACTTCATGCGCCAGGCGGAGGTTGGCTTCCTCGCCGGCGCGGACCAGTTTCGAGTTGGCGAGCACGACGAAGATCAGGCTTGGATCGACTGCCTTGATTGCGCTCGCGATCGCTTTCGCCGTCATGTCGTCCTCGCAGGCGACGTTGGAGAGCGCGCCGTGCGCCTTCACGTGCGTGACCTTGTGGCCGGCCGCGGTCGCGATCGCCTGCAGCGCGCCGATCTGGTAGGCGACGAGGTTCTCGATCTCGGATGATTTCAGGCCGGGAACCGGGCGGCGACCGAAGCCATGCAGGTCGCGGTAGCCGGGATGCGCGCCGATGCTCACCCCGCGCGCCTTTGCCAGGTCCACGGTGCGGCGCATGATGTCGGCATCGCCGGCATGGTAGCCGCAGGCGATGTTGACGGAGGTCGCAAGCTCGATCATCGCGGCGTCATTGCCCATCTCCCATGGGCCGAAGCTTTCGCCGAGATCGCAGTTGAGGTCGATGGTAGCAGTCATGGTGCTTGTCCCGCTTTGCGTGGGTGGCTTTTGGCTAGCTAGTCGCTGATTCCGCGACCTGCCATGTCGCGGCGTCGACGGCGTTGACGGCGTGGCCTGCGACATTGGCCGCGCTCAGGGCTTCGAGGTTGAGATCAAGGCTTTCGAGCGGGCGCAGCCGGTCGGGCAGGGTACGGAGCAGTTCGGCGAATTTTCGCGCCTCGGCTTGCGCCTCAGCCATCGTGACCGCCTTGAACCGGAACGAGTGTCCGGCCGAAATCTGGGCGAAGCGGCCGAAATCAGCAGAGATGACGGTCGCGATCTTGGGATAGCCGCCGCTGGTGCCACGGTCCGGCATCAGCACGATCGGCTGGCCGTTGCCGGGCACCTGGATGCTGCCGTTCACGGTGCCATCGGAGACGATGTTGTGGCCGTGCAGATGCTTGATCACCGGGCCCTCGAGCCGGTAGCCCATGCGGTCGCTGGTCGCGGAAATCGTCCATTCGCTGTCGAGGAACAGTTTTTTGTTGTCCTCGGAGAATTCGTCGTCCTGCGGACCGAACAGGATGCGGATCGGCGCCTCCGGCTGTTCGGGCAACTCGATCCGCCGCTCGGCCGCGCCGCTGGCGCGTTGCACCTGCAGTTCGTCGCCGTTCTGGAGCGGGCGCGGGTAGGGGCTGCCGAGGCCTGCGCGCGCGTTCACGGCGAGGCTGCCGAACATCGGTTCCCCCGCAATGCCGCCCTCGATCGCGAGGTAGCTGAACGCGCCGCCCCTGGCAAAGCCGAGCGTCAATGTCTCGCCGTCGGCAATGGTCGCCGAGGTATCGAAGGTCACGGTTCGTCCAGCGATATCAGCGCTGCGCGAGGCGCCCGAGAGCGCAATGCGCACCGCGCCGCAGCGCGCGGTGAAGCTAGCGCCGAACGGACCGATCTCCACGGCAGCGGCGAACGGCTCATTGCCGACCAGCGTGTTCGCGGCCGCCAGAGCGAGCCGATCCATCGCACCGCTCGGCGTCAGCCCATAGCGCTGCGAGCCGGGACGGCCGCCGTCCTGCACGGAACTCGCCGGACCGATCGAGGAGATGATGAGCTTGCTCATGCGGCGACCAATTCGGCGACAAATTCGCCGGCTTCCGCGGCACGGTCCTGCTCGGCGAAGGTCCTGGCGTCGACCGGCGTGAAGCTGACGGTGTCGCCCGGCTCGAGCAGGAAGATCGGATCGCGGTGAAGCTGATAGGTGCGGACGGCGGTGCGGCCGAGCAGATGCCAGCCGCTGGGGCCGGCGATGCACTGGATTCCGGTCTGCACGCCGCCGATCGAGATCGTGCCGGCCGGCGTCAGCACGCGTGGATTCTGGCGACGCGGCAGGTGCAGGAACTTGTCCAGGCCGCTGAGATAGGACCAGCCGGGGGTGAAGCCGATCATGGCGACGCGGTAGTCGCCGGCGACATGGCGCCTGACGATTTCGTCGGGCGTGGTGTTGAGGGCCTTGGCGACGTCATCAAGGTCGATGCCATGTTCGCCGCCATAGGCCACGGGGATGCGCCAGCGCCGGGTTCTTGCGGCAGCCGGATCGGGGCGCTGCGCCAGCGTGAGCAGTTGTTCCCCGAGCGCTTCGAAGCCGATCTGCAGGGGATCATAGTGCACAAGCAGCGAACGATAGGTCGGAACGGTCTCGGTCACGCCGGCGATCGGCGCCACGGCAAGGGTGCGGTCGAGCGCCAGCACCCGCCGATTGGCGGCGTCATCGATATCGCGGCTGAATTCCACCGTGATGGCGCTGTCGCCACTCGGCAGAAGACGGGGTGGGGCTTCGCGGGCGGCCATGGCATCATTGCTCATCGAGCATCAAGCTAGCGTGTTTTGCTGCGCAGTGGAATTCGGCCTGTGAAAAATCACCAAGCAACTTCAATAAATTAAACCGCAGGCTGGCGATAAGATAGCGTAATCGGTGATTTGCATTCTCGCCCTTGACGCGAGTGCCGCGGCTCGCAAGATGCGCGCGCCAATTCATTCCCACCGGAGCCGATCTTTCAAGATGTCCCTCACTGCAGAAGCGATCGCGACGCTGTCGCACGTGTCCACCGCCACCATCACCACGGTCCTGCTCAAGAAGGGGCTGCGTAACGTCTGGATGCGCGGGACCAAGCCGCTCAAGCCGGGCCAGAAACGGCTGGTCGGATCGGCCTTCACGCTGCGCTTCGTGCCGGCGCGCGAGGACTTGGCGACGCCGGAATCCTGGTCGTCGCCGATCTCGACCCGCACTGCGATCGAGGCCATGCCGGAAGGCTGCATCGCCGTGGTCGATTCCATGGGCGTCAGTGACGCCGGAATCTTCGGCGACATTCTCTGTGCGCGAATGGTGAAGCGTGGCGTGACCGCGCTGATCACCGACGGCGTGGTGCGCGACCTCGAAGGCGTGCTCGGCACGGGACTGCCGGTGTGGTGCAACGGTTTTGCCGCGCCGCCGTCGGTCGCGGGCCTGACTTTCGTCGGCTGGGGCGAGCCGATCGGCTGCGGCGGCGTGGCCGTGTTCCCGAACGATGTGGTGGTCGCCGACCAGGACGGCGCGGTGCTGATCCCGCAGGCCTTCATCGACCAGGTGCTGGCCGAAGGGCCGGAGCAGGAACGGATGGAAGCCTGGATCGTCAATGAGGTGAACAATGGCGTGCCACTGCCGGGCCTCTATCCGATGAATGCCGAAACCAAGGCGCGCTACGCCGCAAGCAAGAAGTAACATCAAAAGAGCGAGGTAAGCGCATGGAAATCCATATCGCTGGCACGCGGCCGACCCGTCGCGGGCCGGCCGAATATTTCACCGGCACGGTGCTGCAGGATCCCGTCATCATGGCGCCCGCGCCGGCGCGGCTAAACTGTTCGCGTGTCTCCTTCGAGCCGGGTGCGCGCACGGCCTGGCACACCCATCCGCTCGGGCAGACGCTCTATGTGATCTCCGGCATCGGCCGGGTCCAGGCCGAGGGCGGCCCGATCAGGGAGATCAAGCCGGGCGACGTGGTCTGGATTCCGCCGAACGAGAAGCATTGGCATGGCGCTTCGCCAACCAACGCCATGACACACATCGCGATGCAGGAAGCGCTCGACGGCGTCTATTCGAACTGGATGGAGCATGTCACCGACGAGCAGTACAACGCGAAGGTCGGCTAGTTTTCCCAAGGACGCGGGAGCTTCGTAGCCCGGGTGGAGCGCCAGCGAAACCCGGGTCCGGTCGAGCCGCGTGCGAGGTCCCCGGGTTACGCTGCGCTTCACCCGGGCTACGGTTCGCCGCGAACGATCAGTTCACCCGAGTCCAGGTCTGGCCGCCGCAGAACATGCCGCCGAAGGCGCAGCCCTGCACACGCAGGGTGTCGGAGCCCTTGAGCGCGATTGTCGAGTCATAGGTACTGCCGCTGTTCGGATCGAGGATGCGGCCGCTCCATTTGTCCTTGCTGGGCTTCATGTTGAGCAGGACCTGCTCGCCGTTCTGGTTCGACTGCTCGTCGACGGCATAGCCGCAGAGGTTGGCGCCGCACTGCTCGATGCGGACCTTGCCTTCCTTCTCCTCCGTCAGCCACACGCCGATCGGCGAATTGGCTTGCGCTGCCGCCGCTGGTGTCACGGGCTTCGCGACCGGCGCTGGAGTGGCTGTGGCGACCGTCGGAGCCGGGGCCGGAGGCGGAGCGGGCACCGCGGTCTGCTGGGTCTGCGGTGCCGGTGCGTTCGGCGCAACGGCTGCTGTCGCGGTCGAGGGTTCGGTGGAGGCCGCAGCCGGAGGCGGCGCAGCAGGAACGGGCGGCGGGGCGGCCGGTGCTGCGGCTTGCCCGGACTGAGCGGGAGCCGCCGGAGCTGGCGCGGATTGCGAATCGGTTTTCGCTTCCTGCGATTTCTGCTTGCGAGTGCCTTCCTCGCTCTTGGCGCGCTTGGATTTGCGGCCGGTATTGTCGTAGACGCCGGGGATCTGGACGGTGCCGCGATCGGGGTCGATGCGGATGGTGTGGCCACCATATTCGAAGGTGTACTGGGCCTGCGCTGCGGTGCTTGCGAGCAAAAGCGCAGCGATAGCCAGAAGCTTCTTCATGATGACCTCCAGAACGGGAATCCCCGGTCAGCGAAGCTACACATCAGCAACCTGACGCAACGTGACCTAGATCACTTTCAAAACGTAAGTCGTGTGCTAGCGGCTTTGGTTCAAACGGCTGGTCACCAGTCTAGTTAGCGCTCATAAAGTGGTCAATTTTCCAGTCGAACGCGGCTGATGCTGCTGCATGGATCATTCGAACCAGGCGGCATAGATGCGCTTGAACGTGCCGTCCTTCATTGCGATGTCCAGCCATTGATCCACGAAGAACTTCAGCGGGACGTCGCGCTGCAGCCAGTAGGCCTTTTCCGCAAAGTCGAACGGTTGATCGGGATGCACCGCGCAGAGCACGCCGGGATGCAGTTTCTGCTGGTAGCGCGTCTCGGACGCATCCGTCATCATCAGGTCGGTATCGCCCTTGGCGATCTCGTCGAAGATCCTGGTATTGTCGTCGAAGACCTTGATCTCGGCGTTCTTCACATGCGCCCGCGCAAAGCGCTCGTTGGTGCCGCCGGGATTGACGATGACGCGCGTGCCGGCACGGTCGATTTCGGCAAGCGTCTGGTATTTGTTGACATCCGCGCAGCGGGTGATCGGCGTCTTGCCTTCGCGCACGATCGGGATTGAGAAGAAGCCTTTCTTCTGGCGCTCCAGCGTGATCGAGATGCCGCTCATCGCAATGTCGAAGCGGTCGGCTTCCAAATCGTTCGTCATCTGCGGCCAACCCGTTTTGACATATTCGACCTTGACGCCGAGCGCCCTGCCGAGCGCTTCCGCCATGTCGACATCGAATCCCCTGAAGCCGGGCGTCGTCCTGTCGACAAAGCTGAACGGCGCATAGTCCCCGGTCATGCCAACCCGCAGCGTGCCGCGCCGGACGATGTCGTCGAGCCGGGAAGGCGACGCTGCCGGCTGGGCGTGGGCGGAAGCCATCATCAGCATGGCGGCCACAAGGCCGACGAATGCGCGCAACATCAAAGTTCCTCCATCGATTGCCTCGATGATAGTCTGTTGCGACGGCTTTAGATGGAATGTGCGCGTCGAGCCAGTCAAAGGAAGTCAAATCGTGACAATCTCAGTTTACGAAGCATCGGTCGGCGTATTCGTGCCATATCTTCGCAATCTTTCCGGGCTGCTCGATCACGCGTCCACCTACGCAACGACGCGAAACATCGATCCTGCCGTGCTGCTCGGCATGCGGCTCTATCCAAACATGTACAGCATCAGGCAGCAGGTGGCGGAAGCCAATCGCCATGCGATCGCCTGTTGCGCGCTGCTGGCCGGGCACGAGCCGCTCAGGTTCGGCGACATCGAGCCTGATCTTGATGAGCTCAAGCTCAGGATCGCAGCCACGATCGATTTCGTCCAAAGCCTGCCGCGTGCTGCGATCGACGAGGCCGGCGACAAGGAGGTGGTGTTCACCTTCAAGAGCGGCGCGCAGCGCACCTTCACCGGGCGGTCGCTGCTGCTTGGCTTCAGCGTGCCGCAGTTCTTCTTTCACGTCACGACCGCCTACGACATCCTGCGTCACGCCGGCGTCGATCTCGTCAAGAAGGATTTCCTGGGGCCGCCAAGACCGGCGTAGCTGGGGGGAGCTTCGGTTCTGATTGAATCAGAACCGAAGCTCTAAATTCTTGTTTCGACGCGTTTTCTGCGCAGATAAGTCTACGCAATCTGCGTAAACTTGATCGCTACGCGAACCGGTATCCACTTCGCTCGAAAACGCTCTATATCTCGCCGCCTTCCTCGCGGACCAGGCTGGCGACGGCGGCGCGGCTGGCCATTTCCTGCTTCAAAACCTCAAAGCGATGATGTGCGTCGACCTCGCGGTCATCCACGAACCTGATCGCGGCCTCGCGATCCATCGGGCCGCTCACCAGGGGCTTCGAATTCTCGCCGATGGTCTCGTCGACATAATACTGGCCATCCTGCTCGCGCACCGTCCATTTGAAGCGGAGGGCGGCCATCGGGCCAGGGCCGACTTTGGAATAGCCATGGGCTTCCAGCGGTGGCGGGCTCGCGGGCTCCTCTTCGACCGCCGCCGGCTCGGCCTGCGGCTTCTCGATCGGCGGGGGCGCGTGCTGCTCGTCCAAAATGCTGGCGATGGCGGCAAGCGCATTATCGGTAGGATCGCTCTGGCTCAAAATCTCTTTCCCTGGGGTTGGTCGGCAAAGATGGTTGCCGACACTTCCCGTCTACACAACCCCGGAATGAGGCTGAGTTTTGGCCCTGCAGCAGCTTTTCCCTTACGCACATACCGGCGGACGCTTGTCCTTCCAGGGCCGCACCTGCTCGAGCTGGCCAGCGAGGCGGAACAGCCTTGCTTCGTCGCCAAGCTTGGCGGCGAACATCATGCCGAGCGGCAGGCCGTCCTTGCTCCAGGCCAGCGGCACCGACATCGCAGGCTGGCCGGACATGTTGAACATCGAGGTACCCGGCATGTAGCGCCGCAGGAGCGGACCGATCTGTGCCAGGTCGTCCGACATGGTGTTGATCTCGCCGAGCCGGATCGGCGGCGTGCACAGCGTCGGACTGAGGAACACGTCGCAGCCCTCGAAGAAGATCGCGAGGCTGCGCGAGATTTGGAACGCCGCGAGCTGCGCGGCGATGTAGTCCGCCGACGTGATATTTTGTCCGTTGTGGGCGCTTGCCAGCGACAGGACTTCCAGATCGTCTCCCGTCACCGTGCGGCCGATGCGCTGCTCGATTGCTCGCACGCTGACCGCAGTGTTGCCGCTGACAATCGTCGTCATCACCGTGGATGGATCGGCGGGAAGGGTGGGGGCGCGCTCCTCGACATGATGGCCGAGGTCGGCGAGCAGTTTTGCGGTGTCGCGGACGGCTGCGGCGACCTCCGGGTCGATCGCCTCCCCATAGGGCGATTTGTCCGTGAAGGAGATGCGAAGCTGGCCGGGATCGCGGCTGACTTCCTGCGAGAACGGACGCGCCGGGGGCGGCGCGACATAGAGGCTCCATGGCTCCGGACCGTGGATCGCGTCCATCATCACGGCGCTGTCGCGCACGCTGATGCTGACGACATGCGAGGTCGAAAAGCCGCCCCAGCCCTCGCCACGATCGGGACCGACCGGATTGCGGGCCCGGCTCGGCTTCATGCCGAACACGCCGCAGGCAGAAGCCGGGATGCGGATCGAGCCGCCGCCATCGCTGGCGTGCGCCACGGGCAGGATGCGTGCGGCGACAACGGCGGCGGCGCCGCCTGAGGAGCCGCCGGAGGAATGCGCGAGATTCCAGGGATTGCGGGTCGGCCCGAACAGGCGCGTCTCCGTGGTCGGCATCAGCCCGAATTCGGGGCTCGCGGTCTTGCCGAAGATGGTCACGCCGGTGTCGAGGAAGCGGTGGGAGAGGGTGCTGCTGTGGTCCGCGACGAAATCCCTGTTAACGTTGGCGCCGGAGGTCGTGCGCGTTCCCTGCAGGAGGTCGAGGTCCTTCAGAAGGAACGGCACCCCCGTGAAGGGTCCGTCCGGCAATCCTTTCTCGATCTGCTGCTCGGCATAATTGTAGTGCTTGACGACGACAGCATTGATCTCCGGATCAACCTTGGCCGTGCGGGCGATCGCTTCGTCTAGCAGTTCGCGCGGGCTGACCTGCTTGTTGCGGACCAGCTCGGCGAGGCCCACCGCGTCGTAATTGCCGAATTCCTTGAAAGCCATATTCCACACCTAGAGCGAACGACGCGCATTCGTCTCTATCCCTCTTGCTGGAGCATGACCTTTCGGAAGCAGCGGTATCCACAGGCCATGCGCTGATGACGGGCCGATCGTTGTCGGCCCGTCCGAAGATAGACGGTTTTAACGGATTAGTTGAGCACGTCCTGGTTGATCACGTTCTGCCGCACCGGCGCGCCGTCAAGGACGCTCAGGATGTTGCGTGCGGTCTGCTCGCTCATCCGGTCGACGGCTTCGACCGTGACGCCGGCAACGTGTGGCGCCATGATCACGTTCGGCAGGCTGTGGAGGGCCTGGCCGACCGGTGGCGGCTCCTGCTCGAACACGTCAAGGCCGGCGCCGGCAAGCCTGTCCGATACCAGCGCGTCGTGCAGCGCCTTCTCATCGACGATGCCGCCGCGGGCGGTGTTGATGAGATAGGCGGTCGGCTTCATCAGCTTGAAGCGCGCCGCGTTGAACATGCCGATCGTTTCCGGCGTCTTCGGGCAATGGATGGTGACGAAATCAGCGCGTGGCAGCGCCGCGTCGAGATCCGGCACCGCCTCGCAGCCCGCGGCCGCGATTTCGCTCACCGGCTTGTAGGGATCGTAAACCAGCACCTGCATTTCCATCGCGAGGCACCGTTTGGCCGTGCGGGTGCCGATGCGGCCGAATCCGACGATCAACACCGTCTTGCCGTAGAGATCGAAGGGCAGCACGCCGAGCCGGTTCGCCCAGGCGCCATCCTTGACGACAGCATGCATTTCCTGCGCGCGCTTGGCCAGCGTCAGCATCATGAACAGGGCGTGTTCGGCCACTGACGGCGAGTTCGCCGTGCCCGCCACCATCAGCGGCACCTTGCGGCGCGAGAGCGCCGGGACGTCGACCGCGTCGTAACCGACGCCGATCCGCGTCACCACCTTCATATCTCCGGACGCTTCGAGCTCCGGCTCGCCGAAACGGGTGGCGCCAAGCGCGACACCATGGACCGGGGCATGCTGCTTCAGCAAGACCTCGAAATCCCTGGCGGAGATCAGGTTGGGAAATTCGACGAGTTCGATGTCGTCCCGTTCGTTGAGGAGAGCCCGCGCCCCCGGTGAGAAAGTTTGTGTGACAAAAATCTTCTTCTTGTTGGTGGTCATTTCCTGCCCTTGGCTGTTACGTCTTGCGTCGTCAAATCATGGTCCGATTCCATGGAATCGGACCATGATCCTATCTCTTTATTTGAGCATGGCCTTTTCGGAAAACCGGTTTCCACTTTTCCGGGCCATGCTCTAGAGGACGACGCCGGTCACCTCGTTTAGCAAATGCATGTTGTTGAGGTCCACAGCCAAGCGGAGCGGGGCACCATCCTGCGCGCCGGCATTCGGATTGACCCGGCCGCAGATCTGGGCGCCCTCGAGGGTGAAATAGACCAGGGTCTCCATGCCCATTGGCTCAGTGACGTCGAGCACGGCGTCGAACGGCTCGACTCCCGGGTGCAGATGCGGCCGGGCCTCGGCGATGTGTTCCGGCCTGATTCCGAGCAGGAGCTTGTCGGTGCGGGGCACGGCCTGGTAGCGGGCCGCACGTGCGGGCGGTAACGGGAAGGCGAGGCGGTCGGTCAGGCGCACATGCAGCCGCCCGCCGACATCCTCGAGTCGGCAGGGCACGAAGTTCATCGCGGGCGAGCCGATGAAGCTGGCGACGAAACGGGTCGCCGGCTTGTGGTAGAGCTCGTTCGGCGCACCGATCTGCTCGATGCGGCCATGATTCATCACTACCACGCGGTCGGCGAGCGTCATCGCCTCCACCTGGTCGTGGGTCACATAGACGGTGGTGGTGCGGACCTTCTGGTGCACCTTCTTGATCTCGATCCGCATCTGCACGCGCAATTTGGCATCGAGGTTGGACAAGGGTTCGTCGAACAGGAACACCTTGGGATTACGCACGATGGCGCGGCCCATGGCGACGCGCTGGCGCTGGCCGCCGGAGAGCTGCTTCGGCTTGCGGTCGATCAGGTCGGTGATGTCGAGCATGCGCGCCGCTTCCGTCACCCGGCTCTTGATCTCGGCCTTGGGATAGTGCTTCAGCCGCAGCCCGAAGGACATGTTCTCGGCCACCGTCATATGCGGGTAGAGCGCGTAGTTCTGGAACACCATCGCGATGTCGCGGTCCTTCGGCGGCACGTCGTTGACGATGTCGCCGCCGATCGTGATGTCGCCGTCCGAGATGTCTTCCAGCCCTGCGATCATCCGCAGCGTGGTCGACTTGCCGCAGCCGGATGGACCGACCAGCACCACGAACTCATGGTCGGCGATGTCGAGATCGATGCCGCGCACCGCTTCGACTTCGTCATAACGCTTCACGACTTTCCGCAGCGAAACTTCGGCCATGAGTTCAACCCTTTGTCGCGCCGGCGGTCAGGCCGGCAATGTAATAGTCCATCAGGAAGGCGTAAATGATCAGCGGCGGCGCGGCGCCCAGCAGCGCCCCGGTCATGATCTGTCCCCAGTTGAACACGTCGCCCTTGATCAGGGTGGTGATGATGCCGACCGGCAGCACGAGCTGGTCGGTCGAGGTCGTGAACACCAGGGGATAGAGGAACTGGGCCCAGGAGACCGTGAAGGCGAAGATCGTCGCCGCGATCAGGCCGGGCAGTGCGACCGGAATGAAGATCCGCGTCAACGTCTGGAACCAGGACGCGCCGTCGATGATCGCGGCCTCATCGAGCTCCTTCGGGATCGAGGCGAAATAGCCGATCATGATCCAGGTGCAGAACGGCACCGTCAGCGTCGGATAGATGAACAGCAGCACGTACCAGCGGTTGATGAGCTGGATGCCGGTCCAGTCGCCGATCAGGACGAACATCTTGAACAGCGGGATGAAGAGCAGCGTGTCCGGAATGAGGTAGGTCAGGAACACGCCGGTCGCGAGCGTTGCCGAGCCCCAGAACTTCATCCGCGCCAGCGCGAACGCCGCGGGCACGCTGATCAGCATGGTGATGGTCACCACAAAGATCGAGACCCAGGCCGAATTCCAGAAGAAGCGCAGGAACTGGTTCGATGTCAGCAGCCCGATATAGTTCTCAAGCGTCGGATGATACACCCACCACGGGTTGGTCGCCGCCGAGATCTCGGCGCTGCTCTTCAGCGAGGTGATCAGCATGTAGAGCGGCGGCGTCAGCGAGAAGATCGCGAACAGCACCAGGAAGAAATACGACCAGCGCAGCGCCCAGGCGCGGTCGCGGCTGATGCTGCCATATTTGACCTTGCGGCTCGGTCCGGCCTTGTCGATCGTGATTGCGCTCATCAGGCTTCGTTCCCTCGCTTGGAGATATCGCGCAGGATGAAGATCGCCGCGACCGCGAGGATCGGCACCATGAACAACGAGACGCTCGCGCCGAGCGGGATATCGCTGCCTTCGATGCCGATGCGGAACGCCCACGTCGCGAAGATGTGGGTGTGGTCGAGCGGGCCGCCGGCGGTGAGGATCCGCACGATATCGAAATTCGCGAAGGTGACGATCAAAGAGAACAATGTCGTGATCGCGATGATGTTGCGCATCATCGGCAGCGTCACATACCAGATGCGCTGCCACCAATTGGCGCCATCGATGGCGGCCGCCTCATAGAGCTGTTCCGGCACCGATTTCAGCGCCGCCAGGTACATGATCATGAAGAAGGGCGCGCCATACCAGACGTTGACGAGGATGACGGAGAAACGCGCCCAGTTCGCATCGCCGGTCCATGGGATCGGCCCGATGCCGAAGAAGGACAGCGTGTAGTTGAAGGCGCTGTAGGAGGGGTCAAACAGCCACAGCCAGGCGAGCGTGCTCATCGCCGGTGGGATCACCCAGGGCACCAGCAACATGCCGCGCCATCTGCGCTGCTTGTTGGCGGGAACGTTGTGCACGAAATGCGCGACGATGAAGCCGATCAACGCTTTGAAGATCACGGCCGAAATCGCGAAGATGCAGGACTGCTTCACCACCAGCCAGAACGTGTCGCGCTTGAACAGGAACTCGAAATTGCCGAGGCCGATGAATTTCGTCATCGACTTGTTCAGCGTCGCCAGATGCAGGGAGTAGAACGCGGGATAGATGACGAACGCCGCGACGAGGAGGATCAGCGGTAACGTCATCAGGAACGCGACCGTCGACTTGCGCCTCAGCGCATTGTGTAAACCGTTGCGCCTCCGTGTGGCTTTTGTTGCCTGGACACGGTTCGGGTGAAGGGCGACATCGGCCATGATCGATCTTCCTCGCGAGAGTTATTTCAACGGAGAATCCGGAACGTCGGACCTGATGCCGCCAACAGCGGCGACGGTCCGTGTCGCGGCGGCCGATTCGGGCCACCGCGACGACACGTTCGTTCTCAGCTCCGCATGAAGCCTTCACACTCGCCTTCGGCCCAGGCGAGCGTCTTTTCCATCGCTTCGCCCTGGGCATAGCGCAGGCACATTTTCGTCAGCGTTGCCTGCGCATAGATTTGCTGCGCGATCTTGGGCGGCGCCGGCGAGGCCGCGATCGACAGCGTTTGCCTATGGTAGGGGTCCGGATAGCTAAAGAGAGTGCCCTTCGGTGGCCCTTCCTCCTCCCAAACCTTCAGCTTCGTCAGATTCTCATAGGCGGGCAGGTCATAGCCGCCGCTCGCCACCACCATCTTCTCGACCGATGCCGGCTGCGACAGGTGGACCAGTAGGCTCTTGGCGGCTGCCTTGTTCTTCGAGAACGCCCAGATGTTCCAGAAGAAAGGCAGATAGGGTGCAAAGCGGCCTTTCGGTCCGGCCGGGAAGCCGTGCGTCCAGCACTGTTCGGCGATCTGCGGCGCGTCGCGTTTGGCGACGGCCCAGGCGCTGGGCGGATTCATGATCATCGCCCCTTTGCCCGAGACCAGCCACTTGTTGTTGGAAGCGTCGTCCCATGCCGACACATCCGGCGGCAGGAACGCGATCAGCTTCTTGTAGAACTCGAGCGACTGCCGCACCGCATCGGTCTTGACGGTCAGATTGCCCTTGGCATCGACGAGCTCGGCGCCGTACGACTGGAAGATCGCGCCCGCGGTGTCGACGTTGTCGCTGGTCTCGCCGAGGCCGATGCCGAAGGGAACACCGGCCTTATGGCAGGCTTCGGCCGCCTTCAGGAACGTGTCCAATGTCCAGTTCTCGTCTTTCGGCGGCGCGCCCGCCGGATACATTTCCTGCACATCGATGCCGGCATGTTTCTTCATCAGATCGATGCGCGAGCAGGGGCCCTTGATCTGGCTGCCAACGCTGGCGGGAACGCCGAGCCACTTGCCGTTGGCTTGCCCCAGATAATTGACCGTTCCGTTGACCTTGCCGTTCTGATTGACGAGCTGGTCCATGATGTCGTTGACGGGCTCGAGCAGTTCGGCGTGCGCCTGCGGCCACCAGGTGGGCATCTGCAGAATGTCATGGCCGGACTTCGCCTGGGCTTCGGCGGCGATCGTCAGCAGGTTCTTATTACCTTGGCTCGGGATGTAATCGATCGTCACCTCGACCTTTTCCTTCGCCGCCCATTCATTGACGAGCTCGGTCGAAGCCTTGTTGGCTCCGGGCACCCAATGATCCCAGAAACCAATCGAGAGCGTGCCCGCGGCATAGGCGCCGCGGATGTAAGGAGCCGTAACCAGCGCTGCCGATGACAGCGCTGTAGCCGCAACAAATTCTCGTCGAGACAGCTTCTTCCGTGACATGGCGTTCCCTCCCTGGTGAGCCGACGGTCAAAGACTTGCGAAATCTCGTTTTTGTTTTTTTGGCTCGCCGCATTCGAGGCGGCGGGGCGATTTCCTCATTTTAGATCAGAGCAGAATTGTCGGCGCCTGTCGAGAAATCAGGTGAATGCTTTCGTAGAACTAACGTTGTGTGCAAATTGCAGGCAGTCGGATCTGTTAATCTTTGCGCTATGCCTGCCGCAGGGCGCTGGCAGAAATCTTTTTGCGGCGCACGCGAGGCGTTGCAAAGCGGGCGGTCCAGGTCGCCCTCGCGGTTCACCTTTGGACCGAAGCGACGCCACAGGTAGACCTGCTCGCGCCGAGAACTATAAAGTCTGGAATCGGCGGTGCGTCAGCCGCAATCACGATCGATCATGGAGACTCCGATAATGCCAAGCTTGGTATCGAAGCTGCGTGCGCGCTTGAGGATCTGCGCCGCGCTGGCGGTGGCTGCTATCCTGTCCGTCAACGCCTCGCCGCGCGCGGAGGCGCAAGGGTTGGTTCAGGGCGTCCAGCAGGGGGCCCGTGAAGGCAACAAGGCCGCCGGGCCGGTCGGTGGCGTCTTGGGCGGCGCGATCGGAGGTGTGGTTGGCGTGGTTACGGGGGTGACCGGCGTACTCACCGGCACCAACACGAACCCGGCGCCAGCCGACAAGCAAGGCGCTCCGGCCAAGAGCAGCAAGGCCGCAAAGGCCGCAAAGGACGCAAAGGATAAGGCCGCCAAGCAGCCGCAGATGCTGACCCAGGCGAACGTGCCGCAGCTCTCGGCCGAACAGATCGTCGCCAACAGCGACTCCAATATCGAGCGGATCAAGAAGGAGCTGAATCTCACGCCCGAGCAGGAGAAGTATTGGGCGGGCTTCAATAGTGCGATGCACTATCTCGGTCACAACGGCGCCGATCGCGTGAACCTGCGCATTGCCCGCGCCAAGCGCGACCCGCCGGACGATATCGTCGAGCAGATGCGCAATGAGGCCCAGTTCCTCAACGACCGCGCGGTCGACCAGCGCAACGTGGCCGATGCCGCCGAGCCGCTTTATGCGAGCCTCGACGACAAGCAGAAGCAGACCTTCATCAATGAAATGGTCCGCTTGAGCCACGAGCGGGGGCTGGATTGAGCGGGGGCGCGCTTCGACAGCCGCCACGAATAGCCGGGCAACCATGCCCTGGGGTAGGTTGAAGGCGCGGCACCCGGCTATCCTGCCGCAGCGGCGCGGCCCCTCCAATCGTCATGCAAAGTTGAAGAAACCTCGACTGATTCAGGCCGGACTTATGGCTGATTGAAGGTCTTGTCGGGAACCCGTTGGCGGGGCGCCACAAAATGGCTTCGGCCAGCGCAGGGGCTGGCCGATGAACCGGTGTGGAACTTATGCCCGGAGAGCCTTTGCTAGACCTTGGCTAGGCCTTGGCGAAGTTGAGTTCCACGGCAACCCCGTCCGGGTCGTAGAAGAAGAACTGGGTGTCGCCGGTGCGTGGCACGATGCTTTCGCGGAACTGGATGTTGTGCTCCCGAAGGCGCCTGCGCACGCCATCGACGTCGGTCGCGGCAAACGCGATATGGTCGAGCCGGCCGGTGTCTTCGTATGTCTTCTCGGTGCCGCGGACCACGATGCCCTCGCGCGGCTTGCGGGTGCCCATCAGATGCACGGTGGCGACGCCGCCGGAATAAAGCCAGTAGCCGGGGAAATCGAGCGGCGGCCGCTCGCCGTTCTCGAGACCCAGCACGTCGCAATAGAAGTTCTTGGTCTTTTCGAGGTCCTGCGGTTCGATCGTGTAATGCTGTAGTCGGCCGAGCGGCATGGTGTTCTCCCTGGAAACTAGACGAAGGTCAGGTCGCAGTCGGCACCCATCATCCAGGCGCCGACGGTTTCGAAATGGCTGTGCCGGCCCTGCAGTTGCTGGGTCACGGTGTGGATGTCGCGGAAGCGGCGCTCGAGCGGATGGCCTTCGAAGATCGCGGTTGCGCCCGCGGCATTGTAGGCGAAGTCGACTGCCTCGCGCGCCTTGTGGATGGCGTGGGTGGCGGCCATGCGGATGGTGATCCGCTGCTCGACCGTGATGTCGTTGCCGGCGATGAGGTCTTTCCAGATGTCGGCCATCGATTGCAGCACGAAGCCGCGCGCAGCATGCAGATGGACTTCGGCCAGGGCCAGGCCGGACTGCACCACGGCGTTGTCGCGCAGCGGGCTCTTGGCGCCGCGCGGCACCTTGTTGCGCGCCACGTCGACGAAATTGTCGAGCGCACCGCGGGCGATGCCGCAAGCGACGCCGGCAAAGCCGACCTGGTAGCAGGTGCCTGACCCCATCCGGTAGAGCGGTCCGTCCTCGCGGCGTTCGCGCTCGAATTCGCGGGTGATCGAATGGTCCGCGCGGACGAAGAAGTCGTTCAGCGTGAACTGGTCGCTGGCGGTGCCGCGCAGGCCGACCGTGTTCCAGATGTCGGTCCATTCGACGTCCTCGGTCCGCACCAGCATGGTGCGCTCGATCGGCGCGCCATTGGCATCGCGTTTCGGCGAGCCGTCGGCCGCATAGACCGGGCAATGCGCGCCGAGCCAGGTGGCGTGTCGCCCGCCGGAGGCGAACGACCAGACGCCGGTGACGCGGTAGCCACCCTCGCATTCGACCGCCTTCACCTTTGGGCCGGGACCCCAGGCCAGCACCGCGCGGGGATCGCCGAACACCGCATGCGCGACCGGGAGGTCGAGATAGGCGGCCGCCATCGCGCAACCGCCGGCCTGGCTCAGGCACCACGCCGTCGAGGCATCGGCCTGGGCGATGGTCTCCATGACATGGAAGAAGGTGAGGGGATCGGTCTCGATCCCCTGCGACGACCGCGGCAGCAACAGGCGAAACAGCCTGTAGTCATGGAGCTGGTCGAGCAGCGCCGGTGGCAACCGGCGCGTTTGCTCGATCTCGTTTGCGGCCGCTGCGACCAGCGGCTGGATCGCTTTCGCGCGGGCGATCACGGCCGGATCGCCCGCAAGTTCGGCAGACGTCGCGATCATCGCTCAAAGCTCCTAGGCTTGCCGAACCGACGCGGTCGCGGCCACGTCGGCTCCGGCCGTCAGCTCGCTATCGATCTGTTCGATCGACTTGCCCTTGGTCTCGATGCCGAGGAAGTAATAGACAAGCCCGGCCATCAGGAACCAGCAGCCGAGATAGACAAAGGCGGTCGGGATTTGCGTCAGCGGCACATCAGGCTTCAGGTAGTTGCTGGAGCCGACGATCAGCGCAAGGCCGACCGGGCCGATGATCTTGCCGATGCCGCCGAAGCCATAGGCCGAGCCCATGCCGGTGGTGCGCAGATGCGAGGGCCAGACCTCCGCCGCATAGGGCCCGACAATGGCAAAGCCGCCATCGGCGAAGAAGAACGCCAGGGTCAAGAGCAGCCAGAACGCGGAGACGCCGAACATCGTTGCGTCGTAATGATAGCCCGCGATGATCGTCAGCGCGCCGGCGCCGAAGCCGAGCAGGCCGCCGGAGGTCCGCCGTCCCAGGAGCTCCGAGAGATAGGAGAAGGAGATGCGGCCGAGGAAGCCGGACACGCTGAGCAGGATCATCATCTTGGCGGCTTCCTGCGGCGTCACCTTCAGGATCAGCACGAACAGCGCCGGCGCCCACAGGGTGATGCCGTAAACGCCGGTCTGGGCGCCGGCATTGCCGAGCCAGGAGACGATCAGGCTGCGCGGATATTTGAAGAGATCGAGCCAGCTCGTCTTGATCACCGGGCCGGCATCGGCCGCTGTCGGCAGCGGGAGGGAGGACGGCTCCACTTGCAGCGCCCAGGCGAGCGACTTGCGCGCTTCCTCGTAGCGGCCCTGGCGGCACAGCCAGCGCGGGCTCTCCGGAACCCAGAGCCGGACCAGCAGCACGAGCAGGGACGGCAGCACGCCGATCGCAAACATCAGCCGCCACTGGTCGGAGCCCATGAACGCCCCAAGGACGGCGCCGAGCCCGACGCCGAGCGGGATCACGCAGGTGACGAGGCCGCCGACCCAGCCGCGCTTGTGCGAGGGCACGAACTCCTGCACGAGCGGCAGGTCCACGCAATAAAGCCCGCCGACGCCGGTGCCGACGAAGAAGCGCAGGACCGCGAGATAGATCCAGCCGTTATCGGGGGTAAAGTACAGAAGGCCGGTGGCGATGGAGAAGTTGAGCACGGTGCCGATGAACACGATGCGG
Source organism: Bradyrhizobium sp. Arg237L (assembly GCF_029990105.1). Lineage (NCBI taxonomy): Bacteria > Pseudomonadati > Pseudomonadota > Alphaproteobacteria > Hyphomicrobiales > Nitrobacteraceae > Bradyrhizobium > Bradyrhizobium sp. Arg237L. The sequence goes on from NZ_JAQMIL010000067.1 coordinate 28,359, forward strand.
CGCCCGACCCGGTCGGCGAGCCATCCCCAGACATAGGCTCCGATGATGGCGCCGATGCCGGAGCTCATCAGCACCGTCGCCGACTGTCCGAAGGTGAGCTTCCACGGCCCGATCAGGAAGGCGAGCACGAAGCCGATCAGGAAATAATCGAAGAATTCCAGCGCGTCGCCGATGATAGCAGCCGAAAGGATCTTGATCTGGTTGCCGGTCAGACTCCTCCGGCGATCGAGAATCTCGAACATGGCGTTTCCCCATGGCGCCTGTTCATTTGATTCAAGCGGGCGTCGCGCCCATCACCCCGCCTATGGACGACGAAGCTATCCTTGAGCTGCGGCGAACGACAAGCCCACCAGCACGCGGAGCACGTCTGCGTTGTGACAATGAGGCGATGTATCCCGCTCTGCACAATCGCATGTGCGAGAGCGAAAAGGCCTAGCGCTTGAGCAGGGTCTTGAGCTTCGCGTCCAGCTCTTCGTAGGACATCGCGCCCTTCCATTGTTCGCCATTGACGAAGAAGGTTGGCGTGGCGTCGACCTTGAGCGTCTCCATTGCGTAGCGCTGGTCGGCGGCGATCTTGTCGAGCAGCGCCTGGTCGGTCTCGCAGGTTTCGACTTCCTGCTCGCTCATCCCGTTGAGTTTGCCGACCAGGAACAGCGTTTCCTTGGTTTGATCCATCAGGCGGGCCTGCTGCTTGAACAGTGTCTCGATGACGGCCAAATGCTTTTCCGGATCGTCCTTGCCAATGCAACGCACCAGCATCGAGGCGGCTGCGGCCTTGATGTCGAGCGGGAATTCGCGAAACACGAACCGGACCTTGCCGGTGTCGATATATTTCGAACGCAGCATCGGAAAGACGTTTTCGCCGAACGCTGCGCAATGCGGACAGCTCATCGAGGCATATTCGATGATCGTCACCGGCGCCTTCGGCGAGCCGATTGCGATGTCGGGCAATGATACGGGCTTGGCGAGGGCCGCTGCGGTCGCGCTTTGTGCCTTCGCCTCCCGATCCATCGGCGGAGCAAGTAGCGCAAGCAGGACAGTGAACCCCAAGGCGGCGCTGGTCGTACGATTGAGAACAGGCAAGGAAAATACTCCGCGAGTGAACGCTTCTTTCCGATAACAACCACGCAGCCAACTATCGCCGAGCCAGCGGCAGGCCGAGCCGGCCGATGCCGGGGAACTTCAGGGCAGGGCGACGGATATCGATGCCAAGGACTCCGCCGAACAAGTTCAGTTCGATCCCTTCGATCCAGCCCATCGTCAGACCGAGATAACCGCCCAATGTGGCGAAGACACCGGTGCGTGACGCAGTGATGCCATACCACTCGCCCCGATAGGGATAGTCCTTGCCGATTGCCGTCGGCGGCAGCACCGCTTGCAGCTCAGGGACGGCGTCGAGCGCCGCCTGAACAAATGTGTTCGAGTTCGGACCAGGCCAGGCGCTGTAATCGCCATCGTCGCGAAATCTGTAATTCTCGATGACCGCCCGGATCTTCGGAACCAACGGCTCAGCTTTCGCGCCGTCCACGCTCACGATTGCTTCCGGCACGGCACCGAACCATCGGCCGTCGGCCACGAATCCGTCGATCCGGATCGGCGCACCCCACGCCGTGTAGTCGTAGCGGCTGTAGCGCGGCGCGTCTCGTTCCTTAACCACGATCCAGGTGTGGACCGCAAAAATCCCGCGCCACCGCACGGTGCGCGCAGCATAGACGCGGATGACGGCGTCAGGATGTTCGGAGGCTTTGGGCAAGAGGCCGGCGCTCGAGCGGTCAGCCGTCTGCCAACTGACGCGCCGGTCTCCGAGCAAATAGGTGACCGTCGAAAAGGCAAGCGGAACGACAATCAGCAGGACAAGGAGGACCACGGATTTCTTCACAGAGGGACATCGGCGGAGGGGTGGTCATCTCGATCTAAGCATTCCGGTCCGCCGGAACCAGAGCGGGCCAGAGGGCATCAATATTTCTTCATTTCGGAGGCAAAGCCGACCCATAGCGCGACCGAGACCAGGCCGAGTGCGCCGAGCAGGACAAATGTGGGCGGATAGCCGATCCATTGCGCGATCCAGCCGCCGAGCGCGGGGCTGAGCGAAGCGCCGACGCCTTGAACGGTGATCACCGCGCCCTGTCCGAGATTGATGCGGCCGGTACCGTTCAGCGAGCGGGCGACCATTCCGGGGACCGCGACGCTCTGCAGGCCGGTGCCGATGCCGTCAAGAATTTGCACCGGCAGCACGCCCCACCATCCCGTGAGGAAGAACGCCAGGATGCCGCGCACCGGCAACACCAGGAAGGACGCGAGCAGCACCGGCCAATAGCTGCGGCTTTCCGCCGCGCGCATGCCGACGATCGAGGTCACGATCATGACGGCCTGCGCGATCACGATCGTGGTCGCCACAAAATCCGGGCCCTTGGCGTGGCCGTCGGCAACCGCGGCCAATCCATAAAGCGGAATGATCGCGGCATTGCCGAGATGGAAGGCGGCAAGCGCGAATGCGAGGACGAGCAGCGGCTTGTGCCTTGCCAGAACGGTGAAGCCGCTTGGCTGGCTCTCCGGGTCATCCTCCTTGGTGCCGCGCGCGGCGTTGTTGTCGATGGCCTTTGGTGGGATCAAGAGGACGCAGGCGATCGCAATGGCGCCGAAGAGCGCCGCCAGCAGGAATACGGCCGTGTAGCCGTACTTCCAGCCGAGATAGCCCGATACGGCCGCGCCGACCATGTTGCCGGCATGGTTGAAGGCCTGGTTGCGGCCGTTCTGCCGGTTGAAGCCCTTCTGCCTGACGATGCCAAGCGTGATGCCGGTGACGGCCGGAACGATGGCCGCGCCGGCAAGCGAGGTCGCGATTTGCGATGCAGCGACGGCCCAGAAGTTCTGCGAGAGGAGAATGAGGGCCGAGGCGATGACAACGGCGACGCCAGGCACGATCACCCAGGCGCGCTTGTGCCTGCTTGCATCGATGAAGCCGCCGATCGGCGTCGTGATCAGCATGCCCGCGACGTTGCCTATCGTCATCGCGGTCCCGATCCAGCCGCTCGCCCAGCCATGCGCCTGCAGGAAGACGCCGACGAATGGCCCGATGCCGGACTGCATGTCGGCCATGAAGAAGTTGAGAGCGAGCAGAGGCCACAGCCGCGCCGCCTTGTCTGATCGCTCATTCTTCTTGCTGACACGCATGGCAAGTAGACTCGTGGCTAGTTAAGTGATCACCAGATGATTCTCCGAGACCGGCGGCGGCCTTCCGCCGAGGCGGTCGGAACAAAGCGCGGGATCATGAATTTGAAGGCGATGGTTCAAATCGACGTTCTTGAAAAACCGATCGAACGCATCAAGGAAACCTGCGTGATGATGGGCATCACGGAGAAGTTCGAGCGCGCGCTTCCGGAGCTCGAGACGTTCCTGGAAGGCGAAGTAGCGAAGGGCGAGACCCGCGAGACGCGGCTGACTTACGATGGACTCTGCTACCTCAAGCAGGTCTTCTCGAGAAAGTAACAGCACGGCACACGGGAAGGTTTTCACGACTGCTCATCGGACGACGGCTCTGACGCGGCTTCATCATCCGCCACGGGAGCCATCGCAAAAGTTTTGCACTTGGCATCAACGTGACGCCGCAGGGATCGTTCCCGATCGCCGTCTCGGCTAGCGCCACATCCCGCGCATCTTGGCGCCGATGTCGACCGGCGCTGCACGATCTGCCGCCACGGCGGTCGCCGCACGAGCGATCGGCCAGACGGTGCGCTCGAACAGCGGCACCAGCCTTTCCGGGATGAAACGCGTGCGTGAGGCGTACATGTGCCGGTCGCCTTTGGCGCTCTGGCCGTGGACGAAGAAGCGCTGCGGCACGATCAGGTGCAGATCATCCTTGGCGCGGGTCATGGCGACGTAGAGCAGGCGGCGCTCCTCTTCCAGCTCGGCGCTGGTCCCGGCGCCGAGATCCGACGGCATGCAGCCGTCGACGACGTTGAGCACGAAGACCGACTTCCACTCCTGTCCCTTGGCGGAATGGATCGTCGACAGGATCAGATAGTCCTCGTCAAGCAGGGGCGGCCCGGCCTGGTCGCTGGTCGCATCCGGCGGGTCGAGCGTGAGCTCGGTCAGGAAGCGCTCGCGCGACGGATAGCCGCTTGCGATCTGTTCGAGCTGGATCAAGTCGGCGCGGCGGACCTCGGCGTCCTCATGGATACGGTCGAGATGCGGCTCGTACCACAGCCGTGCCCGCTCGATATCGACCGGCCACTCGGAATACCGGAGGTTCTCGATCGCGCGGACAAATCCCTTCCAGTCTTCGCCGGCGCGCGGCGGCGAAGGCAGGGTGCAGAGTGCGGCAATCGGATCGGCAGCCTCGGCCATGCGGTCGAGCACCCGCTGCGCCGAGCTTGGCCCGACGCCCGGCAGCAGATGCAGGATGCGAAAACCGGCGACGCGGTCGCGCGGGTTCTCCACGAAGCGCAACAACGCCAGCATGTCCTTGACATGGGCGGCGTCGAGGAATTTCAGCCCGCCGAACTTCACGAAGAGAATGTTGCGGCGGGTAAGTTCGACTTCCAGCGGACCGCTATGCGAGGAAGTGCGAAACAAGACCGCCTGCTGCTTGAGCAACGCGCCTTCCTCGCGGTTGGCCAGGACCTGCTCGACGATGTAACGCGCCTGATCGGCCTCGTCGCGGACGGCGACGAGCTGCGGCTTGCGCGACGATGTCCGCTCGGTCCACAGATTCTTGGTGAAGCGCTCCTTGGCCAGTGCGATCACGCCGTTTGCGGCCGACAGGATCGGCTCGGTCGAGCGATAGTTGCGATCGAGCGTGATGAGCTCCGCCCTCGGCGTAAACTGGTCCGGAAAGTCGAGGATGTTGCGGACTGTGGCGGCGCGGAACGAATATATCGACTGCGCGTCATCGCCCACGACTGTAAGTCCGTTCCCTCCGGGTTTCAGCGCGAGCAGGATCGATGATTGCAGGCGGTTGGTGTCTTGGTACTCGTCGACCATGACATGGTCGAAGCGGCCGCCGATCTCGTCGGCAAGCGCAGCATCGGTCACCATCTGCGCCCAATAGAGCAGGAGGTCGTCATAATCGAGCACGTTCTGCTGCTGCTTGGCGTCGACGTAAGCGGCGAACAGACGCTTCAGTTCGCCCGCCCAACCCGAGCACCAGGGATAGAACGCGCCGAGCACGCCCTCGATCGGCGTCTCGGAATTGACGCAGCGGGAATAGATCGCAAGGCACGTTCCCTTGGTCGGGAAACGACTCTCGGTTTTGGAGAAGCCGAGGTCGTGCCTGACAAGGTTGATGAGATCGGCGGAATCCTCGCGGTCATGGATGGTGAAGGCAGGATCGAGCCCGATTCGCTCCGAATATTCCCGCAACAACCGCGCGCCGATGCCGTGAAAGGTGCCGGACCAGGCGAGGGCATCGGTCATGACGCCGGCGTTGTCGCCGAGCACGCGGCGGGCGATCCGTTCGACGCGCTTGGTCATTTCCGCTGCCGCGCGGCGCGAGAAGGTCATCAGGAGGATGCGGCGTGGGTCAGCACCGCTGACGATCAGATGCGCGACGCGGTGGGCCAGCGTGTTGGTCTTGCCTGATCCGGCGCCGGCGATCACCAGGAGCGGCGCGCCAATGGTTCCATCCGGCCCGACGCCGTGCTCGACGGCGCGCCGTTGCGCAGGATTGAGCGCATCTAGATATGTGTCTTTGCTGTCCGCGAGCACGAATCACCCCGGAGAAAGCTAACAGAGATCGGACCTGTGGGGATGAACGTCCAGGGCGCGAGACAGAATTAGATTGACTTTGGCTACGCCCGTTGCACAACCGCGTCATGGGTGACGTATCGAGTTCCGACACACCGCTGAAGGCGACGTTCAAGATCAAGCTGAACGGCGAGACGGTCACCATTGCGACCGTCGGCCAGGCCTATCGCTTCATCACCAATCTGAACTCGGTGGAGTGGATGGAATTCCGCACGCTGCACGACGAGGCGGTCAGCGCGCTGGAGAAAGCCGCCGACAACGCGATGCTGGCGATCCCGGCGACCAATGCGCTGCGCGCGCTATTCGTGCGCGCAAAACTTCTTTGAAAGGAAACGGGCCGCCTGGCCCCCAAGGCAGCCTCCGGATTGCAGCCGCGGCGAAATTCAGCCCGGGCCGCCCTGTTGTACCGCCGTTACCTTGTTTGCGGCCATAACAGGCTTTGCTTACGCAATAGGCCGTGATTCGGCCATGACCGTACGAACACGGTCACGACGCGTCCTCCACCAGCAAGCGGTCATAGGCAAGCGCGGAGCGCAGGTTGATGGTGGCGATCTTCAGATAGCGCGATTCCTTCATGGCATTGTTCAGCATCAGGATCGCCGTTCGCCAGTGAACGCGTTCGCGCTGATCCTCAGTGAGCGATGAAAAGAAATCCGCCACGTCGCCAACGGTTGCGATCGTCCGCCCGTCCGTCAACGCAAGCGGGAACGGGAGCGGCGAATTCCTTTCGATATCCAGCAAGAGACGCTCCGGGCAACGACCAACCGACGCTTAAGTCACCCGGCTATATCATTTGTTAACAGGAGGCGAGGGGCTGTCAGGCTAAAGCGCGATGACTTTTCTTCGAATCGTCATCCCGCTTTAGCTCTTCGTTTGAGCATGATCTCCGCGCAAACGCTTCGCGTTTGTCGCGAGGGAAAACCGGCGTCCACTTTTCCGGATCATGCTTTAGAACGAATCCGCCAGCGCAATTTCCGCTTCGAGCGCCTGAATGCGGCGCTCGGCTTCTTCAAAGCTCAGATGCCCCGCGTATTGCCTGGGCTGGTAGGCCTCCTCCGCAAGACCCCTCAATCGCAATGCCTGGGCGCGGGTCATTTGAGCACTGGCGCGCTCGCGTACCCCGCCATATTTCGCCACCGGTGTCCTCATGGGTCTGCCTCATGGTCTCAAATCCGTGACTTGACTTTATGTTCTATTTTTGTTCTAACAAGGCATGGATAATAGAATTAATGAAATCCGTCGCAAGATCAGTACGTTACGGGACGAGATGATCGTCGCCGAGGGCGTGGTCCGCGATCAGATCAATCACGATCACGATTGCACGGAAGCGGCGCGCCGGCTGCTTGCCATGCGTTCGGAGATGACTGAGCTGATCGGTCAGTGGAAAGCTGCCGGCGGCAGCGAACGGCTGCCCGACGTCAGAGAGCACCTGAAACGGCAGCCGGTTGTGCGACCGAAGAAGGATTGAGCGCAACAACCAGCCTCGCCAGCGGACCCGCGCTTTCGGGTCGGGCGGGAGCTTGAGCCCGCGACCTGAATGCACGGTTGCCAACCGGCGCCGGCTGACACGGATGCAACCACTGCCATGAGCGAGGGTGTACCGGAGTCACGTGGAGGCTCCTCCCTAGAACTATCCGGCGGAGCCAGCTTCCGCCGGACTTTTTTTCGGCCGCATGGCTAGCACCGATCGGCCTTAGGCGGAGGCGTTTGCAATAACGAACGTCAATTCTTGGAACGTCAATCGACGATTGTTTCGGAAAGAGGCCGGTTCAGCCGGGAGAAACGCTGGAGGCGACCTTCCAGCAGGGCGTCCATGCCACGGCGGTGCAACCATAGCAGTCCGACTGCAAGCTGGCGAAGATCGTTGCGGTCGGCACCGACGGGAAGCCTGCGCGCGCGGCGCAGCGCGTCGGCCGCCTGTCGCTCCAATGGAGATCGCTTACGTTCCATAAGCTCGGCCCCCGGCGGCCATCAATAATAACTACATCGAATAATGACAAGATGGCCCATTTCGGCCGCCGCAACCGTCACATAGGTTAACTTCGGAGAGTTTTGTGTCGGACGGGAACGATGAATGACGATCGCAACCCGCTGCTCACACTGATCTCCTGCGTCATCTGCAGGAAGACGATGCGGCTCGAGCGGAGCACGCCGGGCGAGGATGGCAAGGACGTCATTCAATATCGCTGCGAGGAATGCGGGCGCATCGAACGGGTCCGGCTCGTCCGGGGAAGCTGGCCGTCCACGAGCCAGGCTGGTTGACGAGGTCGCCAAGCGGCTTCAGCTCGTCAGGCTCAGGCCGCCGACGTGACCAACTCGGTGCCCGGATAGGCGACCATCCAATCGTCCAGCAATTCATCGGAGCTGGAATCGTCGAGCACGAGCGGACGACATGCCGCCAAATCCCTCCGGTGCGCGAGCTTGCTGCGTTTCGGCGGTCTCCTGCGGGTCGTCATTGGCCATCGATGCTCCAGCGGCATTTCCCATGGCTGTCGCAACAACAGATCTGGAGGCGGGCAGGTTCCTGCGCGCGGCAAGAAATGGCGACCCGCGCCGCGGGGTCAGTCGTGCCCGGTCAGCTTGGATAACTCACGGCTGAGCTCGTGAAGCTGGTAGGGCTTGCGGAGGACTGGAAAATCCATCCTGGCGTGCTTGGCGGAATCGGAATAACCGGTCGTGAGCAGGACCGGCAGCGTCGGGTTTCGTTCCCTGATCGCGCGCGCCAGCTTCAGTCCGTCCATCTTGCCGGGCATGATGATGTCGCTGAACACGAGGTCGACATCGTCAGCCTCGATCTCTTGCAGCGCCGTTTCGGCGTTAGGCACCCAGCGGACGGTGTAGCCGAGTTGCTCGAGCAGCCCGGCGCTCGCGTCGGCCACAGCGGGGTTGTCCTCGACCAGCAGGACGGTTGCCGAGGCTTGCTTGTTCACGCTCTCCTGTTCGTAATGCTCGGCCGCGCTGCTGCGGGGCAGGCGGAGGCGGACCGTGGTGCCCTTGCCAAGCGCGCTTTCGATCTCGATCGTCCCGCCGGCCTGGTGGACGAAGCCATGCACTTGGGAGAGGCCGAGGCCGGTTCCCTTGCCGATGGGCTTGGTGGTGAAAAAGGGATCGAACACCTTGCTGAGCACATCTTGTGGAATGCCCGCGCCGCTATCCTCAACTGAGATCAGAACCTGATCCTTGTCCAAGTCATTGTGCGCCGACACGGTGACGGTGCCGCCTTCCGGCATCGCATCGCGGGCGTTGATGACAAGGTTGAGGAGGGCGGTTTCGAACTCGGTGGGATCGATGAAGACCGGCCAGACGTCGGGCTGGATATCGATCTGCAACGTCACCATGCTGCCGAGCGCACTCGCTAGCACCTCACGCACGGACGTGATCTGGCGATCGACGTCGATGGTCCGCGGATTGACACTCTGTCGTCGGGCGAAGCTGAGGAGCTGGCTGGTGAGGGACGCGGCACGTTGAGTAGCGGTCTCGATCGCACTCAGCGCGCGCAGGGCCTTCACGCTCGTCAGCTCCTTCTTGATCTTGTGCAGATTGCCCGAGACGATCATCAAGAGATTGTTGAAGTCGTGCGCGACACCGCCGGTCAGTTGGCCGAGCGCGTCCATCTTCTGGGATTCCGCAAGCTGCCGCTGTATCTGCTCCAGCTTGAGCTGCGCTTCGCGTCGCTCCGTGATGTCGCGGGTGATCTTGGCAAAGCCGATCAGGCGGCCGGAGGGATCGCGAATCGGGTCGATCACAACGCTCGCCCAGAAGAACGAGCCATCCTTGCGGACGCGCCAGCCTTCTTCCTCGTAGTGACCGGTCTCCTCGGCGATCTTCAAGGCCCGCGCCGGCTTGCCCGCCGCCCGATCTTCGGGGGTATAAAAGCGCGAGAAGTGCTGGCCGATGATTTCCTCGGGCGCGTAGCCCTTGATTCGCTCGCCGCCGGCATTCCAGTTCGCGACGATGCCCTGTGGGCTCAGCATATAGAGCGCGTAGTCGGTGACGCCCTTGACCAAAAGACGGAAATTTCGCTCGCTCTCGAAGTAGTCCCTTTCGAGCTGTTTGGTCTTCTTGGCCATCTGAAATCCTGCCCCGCGGACGCCAACGCCAAGGTGAGATTTTCGTTCCCGCTTTACGCTTAAGTCTAACAGGCTCGCTGATCGGTCGCAAAAAAGTTCCCGACGGCCGGGAACCTTCCATCAGATCCCTTATTGGTAACATTCGGCCGGTCCCAATAGTTACCGCTCATTTTTTCTGTCTTGATTAGATCGCAACCTATCCGTCTTATGCGTCCGATGGTCCGGAACTTCGAAAATCTAAAGCCGGCCAGCGTGCAGGGGGAATTTTATGAGCGATTTTGGTCCCGCTCCTCGTGGTCGTGGCGAACCCCGCCGTAATAAACAAAACGGCAAGAGCGATCCCGCCCAGGACCTGTTGCAGTCGCTCCAGGCGATGCGGGCCGGTGACTTCACCGTGCGGATGCGCGGCGATTATCTCGGGATCGACGGCAAGATCGCGGACGCCTTCAACGAGATCGCCGCAGCGAACGAGCGCATGGCCCAGCAGCTCGAGCGCGTCGGCCAGGTCGTCGGCCGGGAGGGACAGACCCGCCAACGCGTGAATCTCGGCCTTTCAAGTGGTTCTTGGGCGGACATGGAAGGCTCGATCAACACGCTGATCGACGACCTCTTGTGGCCGACCCGGGAAGTGACGCGCGCGGTTGCGGCGGTCGCACAGGGCGACCTGCTGCAGACCGTGCAGCTCGACGTCGAGGGGCGGCCGCTGCGCGGCGAATTCCTGCAGTCGGCGAACATCGTCAACACGATGATCAAGCAGCTCGGCGTGTTCACATCGGAAGTGACACGCGTGGCGCGTGAAGTCGGCGTCGAGGGCCGGCTTGGCGGGCAGGCCCAGGTGCCGGAGGTGACCGGTGTCTGGAAAGACCTGACGGAGAGCGTCAACTCGATGGCCAACAACCTGACCGGTCAGGTTCGCAACATCGCGGAGGTGACGATCGCGGTCGCCAATGGCGACCTGTCGAAAAAGATCACGGTCGACGTCCGCGGCGAGATCTTGCAGTTGAAGGAAGCGATCAACACCATGGTCGACCAATTGCGCTCGTTCGCGTCCGAAGTGACGCGCGTCGCGCGCGAGGTGGGTACCGACGGCAAGCTTGGCGGCCAGGCGATCGTGCCCGGCGTGGCCGGTACCTGGAAGGACCTGACCGATTCCGTCAACGCGATGTGCGGCAATTTGACCGCGCAGGTGCGCAATATCGCCAACGTGACGACCGCGGTCGCGCGCGGCGACCTGTCGCGTAAAATCACCGTCGACGTGCGCGGCGAAATCCTGGAGCTGAAGGACACCATCAACACCATGGTGGACCAGCTCAACGCCTTCGCGGGCGAAGTGACGCGCGTTGCGCGCGAGGTCGGCACCGAAGGCAAGCTCGGCGGCCAGGCCCAAGTGCCCGGCGTCGGCGGCATCTGGAAGGACCTGACTGATAACGTCAACTTCATGGCGTCCAACCTGACGGCCCAGGTCCGCAACATCGCCGACGTCGCCACCGCGATCGCCGGCGGCGACCTTTCCAAGAAGATCACGGTGAATGTGTCAGGCGAGATCCTTCAATTGAAGGAGACGCTGAACACCATGGTGGACCAGCTCAACGCCTTCGCGTCCGAAGTCACGCGCGTGGCGCGCGAAGTGGGCACCGAAGGGAAGCTCGGTGGCCAGGCTAACGTGCTCGGCGTCGCCGGCACCTGGAAGGACCTGACTGATAACGTGAACTTCATGGCGTCCAACCTGACCGCCCAGGTCCGCAACATCGCGGAAGTGACGACGGCCGTGGCCAATGGCGACCTCTCGAAGAAGATCACGGTCGACGTGCGCGGCGAAATCCTGGAGCTGAAGGACACCATCAACACGATGGTGGACCAGCTCAACGCCTTCGCCGGCGAAGTCACGCGCGTGGCGCGCGAGGTCGGCACCGAAGGCAAGCTCGGCGGCCAGGCGCTGGTGCGCGGCGTCGCCGGCACCTGGAAGGATCTGACCGACAGCGTCAACTCGATGGCATCGAACCTGACCGGCCAGGTTCGCAACATCGCGGAAGTCGCAACCGCGGTGGCGAAGGGCGACCTGTCGAAGAAGATCACCGTGAACGTGTCAGGCGAAATCCTTCAATTGAAGGAGACGCTGAACACCATGGTGGACCAGCTCAACGCCTTCGCGGGCGAAGTGACGCGCGTGGCGCGCGAAGTGGGTACCGACGGCAAGCTCGGCGGCCAGGCGGAAGTGCCCGGCGTCGCCGGCACCTGGAAGGATCTGACCGACTCCGTGAACTCGATGGCGGGCAATCTGACCGCCCAGGTGCGCAACATCGCCGAGGTCGCGACCGCGATCGCCGGCGGTGACCTGTCGCGCAAGATCACGGTGGACGTGCGCGGCGAGATCCTGCAGCTCAAGGAAACGCTGAACACGATGGTCGATCAGCTCAACCGCTTTGCGGGCGAGGTGACGCGCGTGGCCCGCGAGGTCGGCACCGAAGGGCGTCTCGGCGGCCAGGCAAACGTGCCCGGCGTTGCCGGCACCTGGAAGGACCTCACCGACAGCGTCAACTCGATGGCCGGCAATTTGACCGCCCAGGTCCGCAACATCGCTGAAGTCACCACCGCCGTGGCGCGCGGCGACCTGTCGCGCAAGATCACGGTCGACGTGAAGGGCGAAATCCTGGAGTTGAAGAACACCATCAACACGATGGTGGACCAGCTCAACGCCTTCGCCTCCGAAGTGACGCGCGTGGCGCGTGAGGTCGGCACCGAAGGCAAGCTCGGCGGCCAGGCCGAAGTGCCCGAGGTCGCCGGCACCTGGAAGGACTTGACCGACAACGTCAACTTCATGGCGTCGAACCTGACGGCCCAGGTCCGCAACATCGCGGAAGTCGCGACCGCGATCGCCGGCGGCGACTTGTCGAAGAAGATCACCGTGGACGTCCGCGGCGAGATTCTGCTGCTCAAGGAAACGCTGAACACGATGGTCGAGCAGCTCCGCTCCTTCGCGGCGGAAGTGACGCGCGTGGCGCGCGAGGTCGGCACCGAGGGCAGGCTGGGCGGCCAGGCCGTGGTGCCCGGCGTGGCCGGCACCTGGAAGGACCTCACCGATAACGTCAACCTGCTGGCGGCCAACCTCACCACGCAGGTGCGCAACATCGCGGAAGTCACGACCGCGGTGGCGCGCGGCGACCTCTCGCGCAAGATCACCGTCGACGTGAAGGGCGAAATCCTCGAGCTGAAGAACACCATCAACACCATGGTGGACCAGCTCAATGCGTTTGCGGGCGAAGTGACGCGCGTGGCGCGCGAGGTCGGCACCGAGGGGAAGCTCGGCGGCCAGGCCGAGGTGCGCGGCGTCGCCGGCACCTGGAAGGATCTGACCGATACCGTGAACGTGATGGCCGCCAACCTGACCGAGCAGGTGCGCGGCATCGTCAAGGTCGTGACCGCGGTAGCCAATGGCGATCTGAAGCAGAACCTGACCGTGAAGTCGAAAGGCGAGGTGGCCGCGCTCGCCGACACCATCAACAACATGACCGAGACCCTGGCGACATTCGCCGATCAGGTCACGACCGTGGCGCGCGAAGTCGGCGTCGAGGGCCGGCTCGGCGGCCAGGCCAATGTGCCCGGCGCCGCCGGCACGTGGAAGGATCTGACCGGCAACGTCAACCTGCTCGCCGCCAACTTGACTTCTCAGGTCCGCGCTATCGCGGAGGTCGCGACCGCGGTGACAAAAGGCGACCTGACCCGCACCATTCAGGTCGACGTCCGCGGCGAGGTGGCCGAACTCAAGGACAACATCAACACCATGATCGGCAACCTCCGTCTCACGACGGATCGGAACACCGAACAGGACTGGCTGAAGACCAATCTCGCCAGGTTCACCAACATGCTGCAGGGCCAGCGCGATCTGTCGACCGTGGGGCGGCTGCTGCTGGCCGAATTGGCGCCCGTGATCAACGCGCATATGGGCGTGATCTACCAGGTCGAGAGCGCCGAGATCCCGCAACTGCGCCTGTTGTCCGCCTATGCCGACGACGGCGCCAATCCGCATCCATCATTCGTGCGCATGGGCGAGGGGCTAATTGGCCAATGCGCACTGGACAAGCGGCAGCGGCTGCTTTCGGACATTCCGGCCGACGTGGTGCCGGTCAATTCGGCGCTAATGCGCGTGCTGCCGAAGAACGTGGTGGTATTCCCAGTCCTGTTCGAGAACCAGGTCAAGGCCGTGATCGAGCTGTCCTCGCTCGCGTCGTTCACCGCCTCGCAGATCACCTTTGTGGAGCAATTGACCGACAGCGTCGGCATCCTGCTCAACAGCATCGAGGCAACGATGCAGACCGAAGGCCTGCTGAAGCAGTCGCAACAGCTCGCGGGCGAGCTTCAGGCCCAGCAGCGGGAATTGCAGCAGACCAATGAGCAGCTCGAACTGAAGGCGCAACAGCTCGCCGAACGCAACGTCGAGGTCGAACGCAAGAACCAGGAAATCGAGCAGGCACGCCGCGCGCTGGAAGAAAAGGCGAGCGAGCTTGCGCTGACCTCGAAATACAAGTCGGAATTCCTGGCCAACATGTCGCACGAGCTGCGCACACCGTTGAACAGCATCCTGATCCTCGGCCAGCAGCTCTCGGATAATCCCGAAGGCAATCTTGCGCCCAAACAGGTTGAATTCGCCCGCACCATCCACGGCGCCGGCACCGACCTGCTCAACCTGATCAGCGACATCCTCGACCTCTCGAAGATCGAGTCCGGTACCGTGACCGTGGACGCCGAGGAAATCCTGACATCGAGCCTGCTCGAAACCGTCGGCCGGCCGTTCCGCCACGAGGCGGAAAACCGTCATCTGTCGTTTCGCATCGAGGTCGACGAGACGCTTTCCCGTAGCATGGTCACCGACTCCAAGCGCCTGCAGCAGGTGCTGAAGAACCTGTTGTCCAACGCCTTCAAGTTCACCGCCGAGGGTGGCGTCAAGCTGACCGTCTCGGCCGCGGTCGGCGGCTGGAGCGCCGAGCATCCAATTCTCAACACCGCACCCGCAGTCGTCGCCTTCGAGGTGAGCGATACCGGCATCGGCATCCCCCTGGACAAGCAGAAGCTGATCTTCGAAGCGTTCCAGCAGGCGGACGCAGGCACCAGCCGCAAATATGGCGGCACCGGCCTCGGCCTTGCGATCAGCCGCGAACTTGCGAGCCTGCTCGGCGGCGAGATCCATCTGCGAAGTGCGCCCGGCAGAGGCAGTACCTTCACGCTCTATCTGCCGCTGAAATATTCCGGCCCGAGCGTTGCGCTTCGCGTGCCGCCCGCGCTGCCGTTATCGCAGGGCGGTGCGCCGGCATTGCAAGCGCCAGCAGCGCAGGAGCGCGTGGCGGAAGTGCCGGATGACCGGCTTAATCTCGAGCCTGGAGACAGAATCCTCCTGATCGTCGAAGACGACCCGCATTACGCGCGGGTCCTGGTCGATCTCGCACGGGACAAGGGTTTCAAGGTCCTGGTCGCTAACCGCGGCGCCGAGGCATTGGACCTCGCCAAGCAGTTCCAGCCGACCGCGGTTTCGCTCGATGTGTTCCTGCCCGACATGCTCGGCTGGACCGTGCTGAGCCAGCTCAAGCACAATCCGCTGACCCGGCACATTCCGGTGCAGGTCATCACGCTCGACGAGGACCGGCAGCATGCGCTGGCGCGTGGTGCCTTCTCCTTCGTCAACAAGCCCACGACGACCGAGGGCGTCAGCGCGGCGCTCGCCCAGATCAAGGAATATGCAAGGCCGCGACGCAAGCGGCTCCTGATCGTGGAAGACAATCCGGCCGAACGGCTCAGCATCAAAGAACTGTTGGATCACAAGGACGTCGAGATCGTCACCACCGGTACCGGAGCCGGGGCGCTCGCTACCTTGCGAAGCATCCCTTGCGACTGCGTCGTACTCGATCTGCGGCTGCCTGATATGAGCGGCTTTGAGGTGCTCGACGAAATCCGCAAGGACGAGAACCTGTCCAATGTTCCGATCGTGGTCTTCACCGGACGGGAACTCTCGGCCGAGGAGGATGCCGAACTTCATACGATGGCGCGCAGCATTGTCGTAAAAGGCGTCGAATCCCCGGAGCGTCTGCTCGACGAAACGTCACTGTTCTTGCACCGTGTCATCACGGAATTGCCGATCGAAAAGCAAAGGATGCTCGAGAAACTTAACAGTTCCGATGAGGATCTGATTGGCAAGACGGCGCTTCTCGTCGACGACGACGCGCGGAACATCTTCGCGCTTTCCAGCGTGCTCGAACGGCGCGGTATGAGGGTACTGACGGCCACAACGGGCCACGAGGCGATCGCGCTGGTCGAATCCAATCCCAAGATTGCCATCGTCCTGATGGACATCATGATGCCGCAGATGGACGGCTATCAGACCATCGGTGTGATCAGGCAGAATGCGGCGCTTGCCCGTCTTCCCATCATCGCACTGACCGCGAAGGCGATGAAGGGCGACCGCGAGAAATGCCTGGAAGCGGGCGCGTCGGATTATCTGGCCAAGCCGGTGAATACCGAGCAATTGCTGCTCGCCATCCGCATGTGGCTACATCGCTGAAGCGGCATGAAGATGATGGACCATGAAAAGGTAAACATCCTTCTGGTCGATGACCAGCCGGCGAAGTTGCTGGCCTATGAAGTGATCCTGAAGGAGCTCGGCGAGAATTTGGTGGTGGCCGCGTCGGGGCGGGAGGCGCTCGAGTTTCTGCTCAAGAACGAGGTCGCGGTCATCCTGGTCGACGTCTGCATGCCCGAGCTCGATGGTTTCGAGCTCGCGGCCATGATCCGCGAGCATCCGCGCTTCCAGAAGACCGCAATGATTTTCATCTCGGCGATCCAGGTCAGCGATATCGATCGGCTGCGCGGCTACGAGATGGGCGCAGTCGACTACGTTCCGGTGCCGGTGGTACCGGAAGTGCTGCGCGCGAAGATCCGCGTCTTCGCCGAGCTCTACCGCAAGACCCGGCAGTTGGAGCGGCTCAATTCCGAACTTGAGGACCGCGTCCGCGCGCGCACCGCGGAGCTCGAGCAATCAACCGCGCGGCTGGTCGAAAGCGAACAGCGCCGCAGCATGGCGATTGCCGCCGGCAAGATGGGCTCCTGGGACTGGGATTGGGTCAACGGTGACTGGATGTGGGACGATGGCCAGTACAAGATCTTCGGCGTTGATGCCAAGAGCTTCGAGCTGACTTCCGCCAACATTCAAGCGCTGTTTCATCCCGAGGATTTCAACGGCTTGCGCGAGGCCTGGACCGAATTCGCGAAGGGCGTGAAATCATACGAGGCTGAATTCCGCGTCGTCCGCCCCGACGGGGAGGTGCGCTGGTGCGTCGGCACGGCGGCAGCGACGACCGACAAGAACGGCCGGGTCGTGCGGGTCAGCGGCGTCACCGTCGACATCACCGACCGCAAGCGCGCCGAAGAACGGCAGAGCCTGCTCACGCGAGAAGTCGATCATCGCGCCAAGAACGCTCTCGCGCTGGCGCAGTCGATCGTACGGTTGACGCGCGCGCAGAATGTCAACGCCTATGTGCAGGCGGTCGAGGGCCGGATCACGGCGCTCGCGCGGGTTCACACTGTGCTGTCGCTGTCGAGCTGGCAGGGCGCGGAAATCCGGCGACTGGTGGCCGAAGAAGTAGCGCCGTATTCGGAAGCCGGACAAATCCAGTATGAGGGTGCGGAGGTCCAGCTCGAGCCTGCCACGGCGCAAACGCTGGCGCTGGCGCTGCACGAGCTCGTCACCAACTCCGCGAAGTATGGCAGCCTCTCCTCGCTGTCGGGCCGACTCGCCATCACCTGGGAAGTGCAGAGCGACAGGCTGATCCTGGCGTGGGTTGAAACAGGCGGACCGCGAGTAACAAAGCCGACCTCCAAGGGATTCGGCACGAGGAGCGTGATCGCCAGCATCGAGACCCAGCTTGGCGGCAATGCCGATTTCGATTGGCGCCCTGAAGGCCTGGTCTGTCGCCTAACGGTGCCGCTGCAGGGAAAGCCGCGCACGGAGGCCGCTCCATATCGAGATATGAATGCGCCAGGACCGGAGCCGGCGCTCAGTTCGCGCACCGCATAGCCACGACGGGTCAGGCGTCGGAAACGGCGATTAGGAACGTTCTCGTCACTGGCCGATTAGTTTCATCGACATCTTAAGGATGGCTTGCGATGAAACTGACACGAATTGCATTGGCTTTTGGATTCACGCTGTGCTCCGCGCTCGCACTGGCGCAAACGGACGGCGCACCGAGCGGGCGCGGATCGACTACGGGAGACCCGGCCGCGAGCTCCGCCACGCCAGGCTCTGCGCCGACAACCGGCAGTGCAACGAGACCGAGCCGGAGCGGTAGCGGGACATCGACTTCAGGCGGGCGGGACGACAATGGCGACGCGGGCAAGGACAAAATGCCCGAGAGCAACATGACCGTTCGCCCGAACGATCCCGACAAGAAGTAATCGCGAAGACGATTGCAGCGGAGAGGAAGATGGGACTTGCGCAATACGCCATCGTGCCAATTCGCGACCAATGGGGAGTGCTGCACGACGGCGTTGTGAACGGTGAATATGCGACCAAGGAATCCGCGTTCGAATCGGCCGTCGCTGCTGCATCTTTGGCGATTCGGCAGGGCCATGAAGTGCATGTGAGCGTGCCGGCGCGGGAGCAGGGCGAAGCCGCCATGCAGTCCAAGCCTTAGCTGCGGAGGAGCGACGGGTTGCCAAGAGAGGCCGTTGGGGCTGTTTTTCGAGTGATTCGTTCCTGCCTAGCCGCTTATTTTGTTCGCGCGAAGTAACCTGAGTTAGCGACGATAGGTTGTTGGAAGCGCGATTCTATACTCACTTGCGAAGCGGGAGACTTCCATGACGGCAAAGCGCAATCGAAGAAAGAACAGCGTGCCGTTCGACGAGCGGCTCCAGAGAGCGGCAGACGAGGCACGCGCGGCAGCCGAGCAGTTGCCGCAAGGTGAAGCGCGTGACGCATTGCTGAAGAAGGCAAGGCAAGCGGAAACCGCCGCTCATCTGAACGAGTGGCTGACCTCGCCCGGCCTGCAATCGCCGCGCTGAGATGACGATGGATCGCAAGGCTGCCTGTCTGGCGCAGGCCGATGCCTGCCGGGCGAGGGCGCAAGCCGATCCAGCGAATAGCGATCACTGGATCGAAGAGTCGATCAAATGGCTTGAGCGAGCCATCGGTCCAACGGGCGGCCTCGCGATGACTTTCGAGACGAACGACGAGCAGGTCACGGCAGACGGAGCCGTCTCCCGGATCGCGAATTCAACATAAGCCATTCGCGAACAGGTGCTGGCGCCAGCGGCGCTCAGGAAACCCGGCAAGCACAGGGACGCGGTCGGCGGTCCGTCGCAATGATTGGGGGCTCTTCATCCCAGCAGATATCTCAGCATCCCCGTGAGCAGCGCCGCGCTGACGATCGCCAATGTCGCGCAAAGCAGGTCAAGGTTGAGGCTGACTTTGTCGTGTTGATGCTCGTGCATCGCTATAGCTGTGCATGTTGGGCGCTGGGACGAGAAATCTCGCTCAGCGCCACGCCCGCGCTGTGACCGTCCTTGGCCTGCGCAATATCGCCGAGCGCAATAATGCCGACCAACCGCTTTTCGCGATTGAGTACGGGCATGCGACGGACCTGAATCTCGCCCATAGTTGCCATGACCTCGTCGAGATCCTGATCTTCGAAGCAGTACTTCACCTCGGCAGTCATGACGTCCCGGATCCGCGCCTCCGGTCCGCGGCCCATGCCGACGCCGCGAACAGCGATATCGCGGTCGGACACCATGCCGACGAGGCGGTCATTCTCGGTGACCGGCAGCAGTCCGACGCCAAGCGCGCCCATTGCCTCTGCCGCATCCTTCAAGCTGTCTTCGGGAGTACAGAGCTGAACGTCGGGGGTCATCGCATCGCAAACTCTCATGGCAGACCTCGCTGTCGTCGTTTACCGCCTAACCGATGTTGCGGACCGGCGTTCCTTCGGGCCGCAGGATTTTCAAGGCGCGACGGGACGGCGGCTACGACCGGGAACCAAGTCGGGTTGTCGTGCGTAGTCTCGGGTGAGACGATGCCAGGCGGGAGCGAAAAATGCCGCTCTACCATTTCGATCTCGTCAACACCAAGACGGTTGCCGATCAAGGCGGCGCGGAACTCGCTGACGATATCGCCGCGATGGATTCGGCCGACAACATCGCGCGGCGCCTGCTCGGCGAACACCCGGACCTGAAGAACCGGCACTACTCGATCCTCGTCACCAACGAAGACGGCGACGAGATTTGCCGATTGCCGCTGGACATCATCCACTAGGTAAGGCGCGCCGCGCCTATGACCGACCTCATCGCGAGATCAACGACAATTCGATGGTGCGTGCGCGCTTATATTGCTGAAAGGCGGAAATGGCGCGATTCGACAGCACAAGCCTGTTGTGCTGGCCCTGGCTGATCATGAAGGCGACTTTCTCGATCAGGAAGTGGTGTGCTTCCACGGGATCATCGATTTCGCCAGCCCGCCTGAGATAGTCCCACGCGATCTGTACCGCGCTCTCCAGCAGCACGGGGAAGGACTCGTCCTTGAACCATGCCGACATGTCGGTTCCTCGAATCTTACTGGGGAACCCGGTTTGGCGTGTTTGGTTCCTAAGTCTTCTCGCGATCTATTGAGCATGGATGGCGGAACGCACGAACTTGCGTCCACGGCGGTAGGAACCGGTTCGGGCGGCGCCGGGTTGAGCCGACAAGTCAATCCAAGGAGATACCGATGAAGAAGATCATTCTGGCCTCTGCATGCGTTCTGGCATTGTCTGCCGGCGGCGCACTCGCGCAGCAGGCGCAGCCCGCGCCGGGTGCGTCCAGCCAGGGCAATGTCGGGCCTGGCGCGACGCCGCATACGAGTACGCACCCCAGCAAGAAAGGCATGACGACCGGCGCTGGCGGCGGCTCGAGCCGCGCGGCCCATCCTTCCAGCCAAGGTCCCGGCACCAGCGGCAACAAGGGCAAGCAATCGGGCGGCCAATATTAGATCGATGCGATGAAGAAAATGCCGGCCATGAGCCGGCATTTTTTCTCAGCCGGGGCTCTACGCGGTTGGCGTGGTTCCTACTTTCTCCCTTCGATCAATTGTCGCAGCGTAGCTGCGTCGGCGGGCGCGGCGCTCTTCTGGTCGTTGTCGAAATAGACGTAGACGTCGCAGCCCTGCTTCTTCCAGGAGCGGATGCGCTTGGCCCACTCGGCCAAGGTCGCGCTGCGATAATGACCCTTGTATCGGCCGCCAGGGCCGTGGCCTCTGACGTAGACGAAATCGGCGGTGCGCTTCCACGGCGCTGGCGCGTCGTGATGGTCCGAAATGCAGAGCGAGATGTTCGCATCGGCCAGCAGCCGCATGACATTCGGGGCGTACCAGCTCGGGTGCCGGAATTCGAAGCTGTAGCGGCGCTTCCTCGACAGCAGCTTGAGGAAGGAGGCGAGGCGATCCGGCTTAGCCTCAAACTGCGGCGGCAGTTGAAACAGGATGGGACCGACCTTGTTGCCCAGTAGCGACAGGCGATCTTCGAGCAACTCGAGGCTGTTCACGGAATTCTCCGACAGACGCTTCCAATGCGTGATGAACTTGGACGCCTTCCAGGCGAAGACAAAATCCTGATCCGTCTGCTCGCGCCAGCCCTTCACCGCCTCCGGCGTCGGCGTGCGATAGAACACGCCGTTCAATTCTGTGGTCGGAAATTGGCTTGCGTAGTAGCGAAGCTGATTCTTGAGCGGCAGGCCCTTCGGGAAGAACGGCCCGCGCCAAGATTCGTAATGCCAGCCGGATGTCCCGATCAGAATGCGCGCCATTGTGTCCTAGCGAACCGTCACTTCTTTCCCGGCAAGACGCTCTCCAGGGGAGCGCAACGAACCACTGAAAACAGTTGGTCCGCGAGAGGGTTCCAACAGGCAACGGTGCCCGATGAACGGCTTGCTGGGAACCATGCTCTAACCGCGCGGTTAGCCAGATCGATTGCCAATCATCTTCGCTTGAGGTGCTGCCGTGGATGCCACGACCCGAGAGCGTAGGCCGTCCGCGGAAGAAACACGGCCTCCGGAACGCTCCCCCGAGCAGAAGCCTGAACTCAGGGACGTCAGCGAAACGCGGGACAGCCCGCCAACGGCGCCCGACAAGCCATCGATGCTCGATCGGTTCCGCGAGCACTGGCTGTTTGCGGTCGCGGGCGCCTGCGTTCTCCTGGCTGCGCTGATTGGCGGCGGCGTCTATTGGCTCGAGGTCCGTGATTACGAATCGACCGACGATGCTTTTGTCGCCGCCCGCAGCTTCTCGGTTGCTCCGAAGGTCGGCGGCTATCTTGTGGACGTGCCCGTCACGGATAACCAGCACGTCAATGCGGGCGATCTGCTCGCCCGTATCGACGATCGCGACTACAGGATCGCAGTCGACCAGGCCGAGGGGCAGGTTGCCGCCGCGCGGGCCAACATCGCCAATATCGAGGCCCAGATCACCAGCCAGCAGGCGCAGATCGATCAGGCGAGAGCGCAGCTCGCACAGGCCGAAGCGCAACTGCAATTCGCGCAGCAGGAAGCCGCACGCGCCGAGGATCTCCTGCAGAAAGGCGCCGGCACGTTGCAACGCGAGCAACAGACCAAGTCCGATCTCGAAGCGCAGCAGGCCAATACTACCCGTGCGAGGACGGCGGTAACCGTCGCAGAGCTTGGGATCAAGCCGCTGCAGGCCCAACGCGAGAGCGCCAAGGCCTCGCTGCAGCAGGCGGAGGCGCAGCGCGATCAGGCCAGGCTCAATCTCCAATACACCAATGTCACAGCTGCCCAGTCCGGACGCGTCGTCAAGCTGAGCGGCGCCAAGGGGACGTATGCGACGGCCGGGCAGAGCATCATGATGTTCGTGCCCGACGAGGTCTGGATCGTGGCGAACTACAAGGAGACCCAGCTTCGCTATATGCGTCCGGGCCAACCCGTCGAGTTCAGGATCGACGCCTATCCGGATCGCAAGCTGACCGGACACGTCGACTCGGTGCAGCCGGGCTCGGGCACGGCGTTCAGCCTGCTGCCGGCAGAGAACGCCACCGGCAACTACGTCAAGGTCGTGCAGCGCGTGCCGGTGAAGATCGTGGTTGATCATTGGCCCGCCGACGTCCCCGTCGGCCCCGGCATGTCGGTCGTGCCCTGGACGAAAGTACAATGACGGACACGACCCAGGCCGGCGGCTGGTCGCCGGAGCGCTCGGCGGCCGGCGGGCACAATCCTTACCTGATCGCCTTCGTCGTCTCGATCGCGACCTTCATGGAGGTGCTGGACACGACGATCGCCAACGTCGCGCTGCGCCACATCGCGGGCGGGCTGGCCGTCGGGATCGATGAGAGCACCTACGTCATCACCAGCTATCTTGTCGCCAACGCGATCGTGCTGTCGATTTCGGGCTGGCTTGCCACCGTGATCGGGCGCAAGCGCTTCTATATGATCTGCGTGGCCACCTTCAGCGTGGCCTCGCTGCTGTGTGGATTTGCCTGGAGCCTGGAATCCCTGGTGCTGTTCCGTATCCTGCAAGGACTCGGTGGAGGAGGCATGGCGACCTCCGAGCAGGCGATCCTCGCCGACTCCTTTCCGCCGGCCAAGCGCGGGCAGGCCTTTGCGATCTACGGCGTCGCCGTAGTGGTGGCGCCGGTGATCGGGCCGACCCTCGGCGGCTGGATCACCGATACCTATTCCTGGCACTGGGTGTTTCTGATCAACGTGCCGATGGGATTGCTCTCGCTGTTCCTGGTGGGATCGCTGGTCAGCGAACCGTCGGGCGCTGAGGCTGAGCGGCGCGAACTGCTCCGCAATGGCATCCGCGTCGATTATGTCGGCTTCGCGCTGGTCGCGGTCGGACTCGGCTCGCTCGAATTCGTGCTCGACGAAGGCCAGCGCAACGACTGGTTCGGATCGAACATGATCCTTGGCTTCGCACTGATTTCGGCCTTCTGCCTGCTGGCGCTGATCCCCTGGGAGCTGACGCGCAAGGACCCGATCGTCGATCTTCGCCTGCTTGGCCGCCGGCAGTTCGCCGCCTGCTTCCTGGTGATGCTCGGCACCGGCGCGGTCTTGATTTCGACCACCCAGATCCTGCCGCAACTGCTGCAGGCCGAGCTGGACTATACCGCGATGCTCGCCGGCCTCGTGCTCTCCCCGGGTGGCATCTTCACCCTGCTGATGATGCCGATCGTCGGCAGGCTCGTGAGCATCGTGCAGCCGAAATACCTGATCATGGTTGGCGCGACGATCGTGATGCTCTCGATGTGGCATCTTACGGGGCTCACCGAGGACATGACCTATGGCTACGCGGCCTGGTCGCGCATCTTTCTCGGCATGGGCCTGCCGTTCCTGTTCCTGCCAGTGACGACCGCATCCTACGATGGCGTGCCGCCGGAGAAGACCAATCAAGCCTCGGCGCTGATCAACGTCGCACGCAACATCGGCGGTTCCATGGGAGTAGCGCTGGCGCAGACGGTGCTGGCGCAGCGCCAGCAATTCCATCAGAGCCGGCTGGTCGAACACGCCGCGCCGTCCGACATCGGTTACCAGCAGACCATCGATGCGATGACGCGCTATTTCCAGGCGCAGGGCTCCAATGCTTCCGACGCGGCCTCGCAGGCGATCGCCTGGGTCGGTCAGACATTGCAGCGCCAGGTCGACTTCCTCGCCTATATCGATGTGTTCTGGACGCTCGCCGTCATCGGCGCCCTGATGATCCCGCTCGCGCTGAGCATGCGCTCGATCGATCTCAACGCGCCGGCAAGAGGGCATTGATGGCCGAATCGTCGCAACCACAGACGCGATTGTGAAATGAGCCTGCAAAGGTTCCACGCTATGGATGCGTGTTCGCGAGATCGTCGTCTCGCGTGAGGATGTGAAATGCCCTGGAAGCCAGTTGCAGCAAGCGTCACGATTGCGGGCTTGCTTGTATCGATGATGCCGGCTGCTGCAAGCGCACAGCCGGCTGTACTGAAGGGACAGAAAGCCTTTGGCGATTGGCGGAGCGACAAGCCCGGCACCTTGCGTCTGATCACGCCGCAGGATCTGCCCAAACCTGGCGCGACGCCATCGAGCGCGAACATGTCGCGGGTCGCGCCGCGAACGGCCTCGGCAATTCCCCAAGTGCCGCCGGGGTTCAAGGCCGACCTGTTCGCCGACGGCTTGAACGGGCCGCGCATCATCAAGACCGCGCCGAACGGCGACATCTTCGTCGCCGAGACGCGCGCCGGGCGCATCCGTCTGTTGCGTGCCGCCGATGGTGCGACCAAACCCACGATCAACGAAGTCTACGCTACCGGCCTCGATCGTCCGTTCGGCATCGCCTTCTTTCCGAGTGGCGACAACCCGCAATGGCTCTATGTCGCCAACACCGGAAGCGTGGTCCGCTTTGCCTATCGCAATGGCGACCTCAAGGCTTCCGGAAAGCCGGAGACAGTCGTCGCCAAGCTGCCGCACGGCTGGGGCCATTCGACTCGCGACATTGTCTTTACGCCCGACAATAAGCGGATGCTGGTCTCGGTCGGCTCGGCAGGCAATTCGGGGGAGGGCATGGGTACCCCACCGGGTGGCTTGGAAGCCTGGAAGCGCGAGCGCCCGCTTGGCGCCGCCTGGGGCAACGAGACCGACCGCGCGGCGGTGCTTGCCTTCGATCCTGACGGCAAGAACCAGCGCACCTTTGCCGCCGGTATCCGGAACTGCGTCGGGCTTGCGATCCAGCCGCAAACGGGCGTGCCCTGGTGCTCGACCAATGAGCGCGATGGTCTCGGCGACAACCTCGTGCCCGACTATGTGACCCGCGTCCGCGAGAACGCGTTCTATGGCTGGCCGTGGTTCTACATCGGTGCCAATCAGGATCCGCGGCACGCCGGCGCGCGGCCTGAGCTGAAGGACAAGGTCACGGTCCCCGACGTGCTGCTGCAGGCGCATTCGGCTTCGCTTGGCCTCACGTTCTATGATGGCCAGAATTTTCCCGCCGAGTATCGCGGCGACATCTTCGCGGCCCTGCACGGCTCGTGGAACCGATCGAAGCGCACGGGCTACAAGGTGATCCGCATCCGGTTGCGGGACGGCGTGCCGACGGGCGAATACGAGGACTTCGCGACCGGCTTCGTCATCAACGATTCCGAAGTCTGGGGACGCCCGGTCGGCGTCGCCGTGGCACGCGACGGCGCGCTGCTCATAACCGAGGACGCCAACGGCACGATCTGGCGGATCAGCCGTTAAAGCGTGATGACTTTTCTTCGAATCGTCATCCCGCTTTAGCGCTTTGTTTGAGCATGATCTTTTTCGGAAAACCGGTGCCCACTTTTCCGGATCATGCTTTAACGTCTCAGCCTTGCCCGTCGCTGAGCCCGTATTCCTCGTAGATCGCCAGCGGATCGGCGTCGGGAAACAGCCGGCACTTTGCTTGCGCCAGATGCAGGGTGACGGTTCCGCGATCGCAGCCAGCGGCAAGCAGCTTTCGGATGTCTTCCATATGCGGTCGCGGCTGGTGTTTGGGCGGAAGCTGCTCGAGGGCGACGAGCGCCGTCGCCAGCGCCTCGGTGATGACCCATTCGTCGTGGCCGGTGATTCCCTTTCTCGGCATCGCCACACCTCCCGCGTTGGAGCAAGGTACATTCTAGCGTAAAGCCAAGGCGTACCGCCATTGTTGGATTGCATCCAGCGAGGCAGATGCCTAGGACGTGCACACCATTTCCGGCACAGCATCATGCAGCAATTAAGGCTTCTGGCCGACGATCTCACCGGCGCGCTCGACACGTCTGCTGAATTTGTGGGCGCGCTGGACCCGCTGGACGTGGCCTGGCGCGCGGACTCGATCACGGACCGGCACGGCAGTTTCGCCATCGACAGCGGCACGCGGGAGCTCGGGGCCGAGCAGGCGTTTGCCATCGCGCGGGAACTGGCGCCGCTGCTTCGGGGCGCCGGCATGGCCTACAAGAAGATCGACAGCCTGATGCGCGGTCCCTGGGCGGCGGAGCTCAATGCTCGCCTGCGCTCCGGCTTCTGGGACGCCTGCATCGTGGCGCCGGCGTTTCCTCACGAGGGACGCTGCACCCGCGCCGGCCGCCAGTTCGCGAAGGGGCCGGACGGGAGCTTTCAGCCGGTCGGCGAGAGCATCCTCGACCAGCTTCGCGGGCAGGGCATCGAGGCGCGGTCGGGGCGCCACGACGACGCGCTTCGCCCGGGTGTCAGCCTGATCGAAGCGATCGAATATGCGGAGCGGCTGGCGGGGTAGGAGTAGTGCCGGCCGCTCGCTTCTGATGCCCTGTAGGATGGGTAGAGGGCAACGAAACCCATCGCGATCGAGCAAGCCGCGCGAATGATGGGTTTCGCTGCCCTCTACCCATCCTACTGTCGTCCCGTCGAAAGACGGGACCCATAACCACAGGCAGGTGTTGTGGCGGGGGCAAGTGGTTGCAGCGGAGCGCACTAGAGAGGCCTGTGATTATGGGTCCCGGGTCAAGCTCGGGACGACGTGGGGTGGATTTCAGATTCAAATTTCAAACAGCTCTTCGCGGTCATCGTCCGCGAAGGCGGACGATCCAGTATTCCAGAGGCAGCGGTGCTTGAGCCGAGAGGCCGCCGGATACTGGATGCCCCGCCTTCGCGGGGCATGACGATGAAGTGTGGTAAGAGGATATGAGTTCGCGTTCTCGCGGCACCTGCTGCCCGAGCTTTGCGTCACTTTCCACCCTCCTCGATATCAGAGGGCGCAGGGAAAGCCGGGTGCCGGTTGCACCCATGGGTCCCGT
>NZ_JAQMIL010000068.1:0-55248 GCF_029990105.1 Bradyrhizobium sp. Arg237L
TAACGGATATCACATTTACGGCGACCCGTTCAAAGAGCAACGATCTTCGAGCTGAACATCGGGACGCTGGACGGTCGCCCGGTTGACGAGGATATTGGCGGGTTTGATGTCCTTCTGGACGAGGTCGCGGCGGTGGACCTGGGTAAGTGCCGCCGCGATGGCGACGGCGAGGCGCAAGAAGCTTCTCACTTCCATCGGTGCTCCAACGAGCCGGTCGAGTGGCTCGCCGCCGGGATCCTCGAGCACCAGCATGGTCCGACCGCCTTCGCAGATGAGCTCGAGCGGTTTCGCGGCCCAAGCCCCATCCAGTTCGTCCTTCAAACCACATTCGTGCGCGAGGCGATTGAGGGTGGCAGGTGTCGGATGCTCCCTAGTGGGAAACACGGTCAGCACGGCGGAGCGATGAGGGGTGGCGGGGTTCACGCCACTGCAGAAGACGTGTTCGCCGTCCTCCCACAAGACCTGGAAGTTGGCATGCCCATATGTGCCGAACAGACTGGAGGGATTCAACCGCCGGCCTCCGCCATCGCGCCGGCCGCACTCGGGTTGGGAAGGTCCTGCGACACTCAACCGCCCGCTTGGCCAGACCGAGCTTGAACAGGAAGTTTAGCACACAAGGAGGCACGCGATAGCAGCTTTTGGCCCTTCGCGACATATTGCACCGCCGCGCGATCTCGGTCGCTAACAAAGCATAGCGGAAGTTGATGGGAAGCCGTCTATTGCAGAGGACGACGCTCTTGACCCTGAGCAGAAGTCGCAAACCTCACCAATCGGCGCGGGTATTTCAGCCGCTTGTGCCTGACCCTAAACAGAAGTCAGCAAGGCCGTTACCTTTGTGAAATAGTATCTCAGTCGCACGATATGCGTTCTACTGGCGCCCAGCGGCAAAGGCACTCGCCATTAATTTGCGCAAAACCAAATTTGTGGAAAGGAGTGATGAAGGACAGGTAGTACCACCCGAAGCGATTGTGAACCATGCACAGCGTAGACACGACGACGCTTGGGCCGTTGCCATTGCGAACCTTCATGATCGACACCCGGAAATCCATATGCTTGTTGTCCCGTCCCGCAATCAATTCGTCCGGCCCCAGGAAGAAAATCGGCCAAGGGCCAATCTTCTGTCCCACGATATAACGATCGTTCTTTTGGATGTTCAGAATTTCCGAGGTAGTCGACGTCTCAAGGCTGGCGAAGCCTGCAACGTTGTTCCGCGCAACCAGTAACAGGTTCATCCAGACCGGCCGGTGGGCAAAGATCGCAAAGAAGATTTCAATGATGCCCGCTTCGGGGCGGCGCAGTGGTGCGCGGTATGCGTCACTAAAATCCGCGCGTTCGATCAGAGTCTTGCCTAGGGCGCTCTCGGAAGGCACGTGCACTCGACGACACTCATCCTGGTCTCGGAGTAATATGACGTTGCACCGCGGACGTTTGCAGGTGGACTAATGCCCTCGCCTGCGCGGAAGAGCTGGAAAGAACAAACGCGGTAACCACGGCAAAAATCGAACGCAACGCGTACCTTCCTTCCCCCTGCCGAGCGGCGTTGGGCGGGCGAGCGCATGGGGCGCCCGCAATGGCCGCGACAATTCTATTCTCGTAATTTGCGAGCCGCCTGCGCCGCCGGTCTATTGAGGCTCGCAGCCAGCCAAGCATCAAGTCTTGGGTAGGACGTGAGGTCCAACTCTAGACGGGCGAGAACGCACAGCACGCACGCAACCATAAAATCGGCCATGTTCCATGTGCCACCGCCGAAAAACTGAGTTTCGACGAGTTGATCCTCAAGTATCGCGAGTTTTGCGCGCAGGGTTTCTTCTGCCTGAACGGCCAAGGACTCGTTCCGCTGCTCCGGTGGAAAGAAGATCCGATTTCTGAACAGCGTTATCAGCGGCGGTTCGACCTCGGTGGTCGCAAAGAATGTCCACTGAAGCATCCGTCCGCGACCTTGCGGCTTCGACGGATATAGGGAGTTCTTGTAGGTCTCGGCGAGATAGAGGTTAATCGCCGCGGTCTCCCACATGACAAAGCCGCCGTCATCAATAGCGGGTACAAGTCCGTTCGGGTTCAGCGCGAGATACCAGGGTTCCTTGCATTGGGCGTTTGGCACGCTGAACGTTACAGGAATGAGTTCGTAGGGAATGCCGATCTCGTTTGCGAGCCAGATGACGCAAAACGCACGGGAGTGAGGCGCTCCATAAATCTTGAGCATGCGATTTTCCCTTCGGGATAGGACCGATCCGCAAACTGAAAGGATACCTTGCGCCATCCGGGGCGACAACCGCCATGCAGGCGCGCACCATCACAGGCGGTGTGTATCGGATCTACCAGCCTGATCGGTCTGCGAAGCATTTCACGAGCTTGGCCCGTACCGAGGTAGATGTGCCGCGTGACGTCGGTGAGCCTCAAAACCATAACAATCGCGAAGCCGATACCGATCCACGGCAGTCAGCCTATCGCACTATTGAATCACGTTGAAATAGCTCACTCGTGAACGAAGGCCAAGATGAGGACCATCAAGGAGATTGCACCAACAACGTTGGGAATGACCCCAAGCTTTCGCCGACGGTCTTCTCATCCCCTACCATTGCTATCTCCAGCAGCATTCAGCAACCCGAGGTATATCGGTGATGGCGTCCGATGGAAATGGGATATGTGCAACTAACGGTCGTGATGGTGTGCGCTCGATGCTGACACGGTTCGCACCGAGGTTGCGGTGATGCGTGAAACGCCGGCGCGAGGGCCGGGGATGGCGAGCGCCTTAAACCTTCGTATCGTATCCGTTACCCGTTTAGATGCCCGACGGTTACCTACGTTCAATTGAGCTGTTGATCGAGATCATCTTAGATAGGGGTATGCGGTAGCGACCCCTAGCTCCCCTCACGACCCGCTATCGCTGCCCCCTTTGGGGCGTTTCCTCCCTGGACTTGGGCCGCTTGTGGCAACGCAGGCGGCCTTTCTTTTTGTGTGCACCCCTTGGGATTCAACTGACGTCTAGTCGACTTATACCCATTCACTAGCCGGAGCGTACCTCAGTACGGTCACTTCATACCCGCGCGCAATGGCGTCAACCAAGTGCTCGGTGCTACCTAATGAATGCGGAGTGAAAGGCAACGGAACCGGCCACGAGCAGGCAGTTGCAGGACAAGGTCGGCGGCGTAGCGCCCGCCGGCCTTTCCCTTGATCGAGCCGCGCGTTGCCGCTCCAGAAATTAGTGTCTACTGCCACAGTTGGCTGCGGAGAGTACGCCATGAAAAACATCGCCGATCTCCTAATGCGGTTTTGGCAAGGGAGCCAGCCCGCGTCCAACACTCAGGTTGCGGCTATGGCCGGCAATCGGGATCGATCCAGCATGGCCGATTTTGTCCGCATCCTTCAGGCCTACGATCAAGACCAGTACGGCAGGAGTTGGGGGCGACCGCGTCCCAATCGGCTTCTTGGATCCCTTGGTGAGCGTGAGGAAATGGGTGACCGCGCGACCCCGGTGTGAAGGTATTTGCAATTTTTCATGTCGCTCAATTATGTACCATTTGGTACACAAAGGCGGTGCGCGATGTGGCGAATGTCGCGGATCGAGACTGCGATCTTCGTCGCGGCGGTCGTCGTCATGGTCGCGCTGGCGGTGTGGTTGGCCTGTAGAAGGATCGAGAGAGGTGACGATGACAGATCGATCAGACGGCCCGGCCTATTTGGCGCTGCCACAGAGTGCGCGCGGGGTGCTCGCTGCAATCGAGCAGGCGATCGGCGCCGGCGAGAGCGCGAGCGTGTCCTACCTCTCCTTCATGCTGGATCACCGCATCACGCAGAAGGTGGTGTCGTCAGCGTTGCCGATGCTCGTCAATCTTGGCCTGATCGAGATCGAGACGGGTCCGCGCGGCGGCAACGTATTCCGGTTATCGAACCGCTGGCGCGGCATTGACGAGGCCGAAGCCAAAGAACTGGCGCGCGAGGTGAAGCCGCATCGCGCGTTCGAGAAGGGGCCGGAGGTGAGCCGGGAACGAGTGGCCAAGTTGGCCACTCTGAAGCTGCCGACGCCCATGACGGGCGAGCGGCGGAGGTACAGACGGCAGGTGCCGTCGCTGCCAACGATGCCGTGGCAGGATGACGGGCTATAGCGCAAGCCTCGCGATCTCAATGCCTTGCCCGCTTTCATCGGCTTGCCGGCGAAACGCCAAGAACTTAATCCCGGCCATCACCTCGTCAGCGAGGACGCGACTGTCGGCGAGCACGGGGCAGGCATCTCAGAACTTCGTGATTGGAGTTGCTTCCGTGCAATCCAGAAAAAGTGTCCACCACCTCGGACTTAGATCCCTTGGGGAGAATGTACCAGTTTAGAAAGGATCAGCATCATGGTCTACGCTATCGAAGTCTGCACGAGGCGGGACGGCTTGTTGGTGAAGTACGGAAAGGACGCTGGTGGCGACCTGAACGGACCGTCCAGTTGCGTCTGGATGGTACCGGGGACTTGGAGCGAATGATCGTAACGCGTCCGAAATTGGACAGTTTCCGGGCGCGACCTCGCAACGCGCGCAAGTCCCAATTTTGGAGTCGAAAAACCAACGCTCGGTCAAGGAATAAAAGCACCGAATTTTGTGATTTTCCCGGCGTTACCAGTTAGCGCGTCTCACTTGCCCTGCTGCTTGAGCGCCCACAACCGATAGGCTTCGCCCTCGTAAGGGTCATCACCTGTCGGCGGCGGTATCAGCTTTGCGCCTTCGGTGCGGAAATGATCGAGATCGCGGCCCAGTTTGCGGCCTGCCAGCGTATGCTGGTCGTTGGCCCAGTCGGGGATTGTCGGAACGAAGTTCTCCAGCATCGATCGAAGGCCGATGGCTGCGCCGAAATGGCAGCCAGCGCGCGATTTCGGCGACCTGCACATCATGCGGATTACGTTGCCAACCATATGAGCCGGGCTTCACCGATCGACTTGCTGTAGCGCTCCTTGGACTGTGCGAAGGCGACGAACGGGACGACCCATGGCGCGGCCAGGGTGTCGAAATCTTCATGGCAGATGATTTCTAGCCGGTTGCAGACCATGGCGTGGAAGGCTTTGGACGTGTGCATGAGTTCGCACGCGAACTCCATGGCTTCCCGCTCCATGCTGCGCCTGATCGCCTTTTGCATCGCTGAGACGCAAGCCATCGCGGGAAGGGAGAGGATGCAGTCGAGATTCGACGCGATGCGCTGACGCAGTTCGCCGGCCGCGAGTTCTGTGAATGTGATGGCTGCGATGGATTTTGGATCTACGCCAGCCGCGAGCAGCATCACCACGCGGCCCGCGAGAAGGGACGTCTTGCCGGTGCCCGCGGCTGCCTCAACCAACAGACAGGAGTCCAGGTCGGTCAAAGCCCGCAGACGTTCGGCGTCGTCCACCATGGCCGTCATGGTACGCTCCAGAAGCGGGCGATACTTTCACTCGCCTTGTTGTAGGCTATGAGCTTGCGCCTCTCATAGCCGGGCGATGCCGGAAGCGCCAATCGCAGCTCGTTGGATTTGTCGAACGACAGCCGACCCGGCACCGCAGAGCCACGTCGGAGCATTGCAACGGCTACGTTGATGAAGGCTGCGATCTGTTCGATTGCCGCATCGAGATCGTGAAGCCTTAGAACCAGAGGCTCGCCCCGGAGATAAAGAAGCCTGGCGACGATCTGCGGATCTTCCTGCAGCAACTGCCGGCAAGCGAGGCCATACAGCGCCCGCTGAAGCTCGGCCCCGCCGTTGATCACGATGCGGTTGGCATTCCTGGGAGCTTCGCTTGTCTTGTTAGGCGGGCGGCGGAATGATCCATTCGCAGGTCCAGGCGATCGATAGTGCCGCGCAGCTTTACGGGCGTGCCCGGTACGGCAACGGGAATCCTCGGGTCCCAAGGCAATTTCCGGTCGATTGCGAAGTCCTCGGATTGACCAAACGGAACCTCGGTCCAACTGCGCGTTGCAGTTTCCGTGATTTCCTTGCGCAATAGCCCTACTAGGGCAAGGGAAGCCGCGAAATCGAGTGTGTTGTTCCACAGCAGGGTTGGAGGCACGTGCCCCTCGAGCGGCCAGCTCTCGCGGACAACTTGGGCGGCCTCTTTCAGTGCGTCCTCGATCTCTCGGTCCGACGCGCGCGCATAACCAGGCTGTTGCTCAAGCAAGTTGACCGAACGCCGTAGGAGCTCATGCACCAGCTTGCCGAACTCGGTAGGCGCCATCGTGAGCGGCTGTTCCCGATCCTGGGGCGCCATCCAACCAAGTCCGTAGCGCCAGACGAAGCCGAGTGGATCCCGCAGCAATCTCTGCAAGGATGTCGGGGACTGCACGCGTTCGATCGCCCTCAGGACAACTGGATGATCCGCCTCGAACTGGCCGTCATTTCGCGTCAGCGATCCGAGATGCCAATTGCGCCAACACAGATCAGCTGACGCGATTCGATTGATCTTGGCGGCGTCCCTCGGACGGGCCATGAGCCGGTCCACCTCATTCCAGGCGTGCTCTGGGACGCGGGCTCTCGACAGCGAGATTTCGGCGCGATCCTGGAGGAGGGGGCTTCGTCCCAGTCGGCTACCTTGCGCGCTTCGGCGGCTGCGCGACAGGACGACCTCGCCGGACGCCGCTTCGAGGATGACCCGGAAATGTCTGCGGTCGGCCTTGGCGACTGGATCGACATCGAGCTCGTCCGCCGGCAGGACATGGTCAGGTAGAATGGCATCGCCGCCGGCCCGTCGAGGCCAATTCCGGTTCGTGAGTCCCAGCAGACGGACGTGGGTGCGCGGCGCGGCCGCTAGATCCTGTGCCGAACACCAGACGATCGAATCGGCGGCGTCGTTTTCGGACTCGAACCGCGCATTCTGCAAAGAAAGCTCGATGGCCTCGGGCGGCGCGGTCCACAAAGCCGCTTCCCAAAGCTGCAGTGCGCGTCCGCGCAGCAATTGCTGGCCGGCTCCCTCGCAGCCGAAATTCCGCTTGTGAGCAGCTCGACCAGTGGCAGGACAGCCTGCACTCGTGCGCGAAACTGCTCGATACATCCCCGGAAGGTGTCTTACCGCATCGAGTTCGACGAAGCCGCCCTCGGCTAATGCGTGCTGCACGCCAAGGTCGAGTACCTCCGTCGCAAGTGGCGCGGTAAACCCACCCGCAAGCCTTGCAGCGAGCTGCGGCAGTGTCAGGATTTGCAGCCCGCATTCGTTTGCGCGCGCCGCTGCCGCACGTCGCCCTTGAAAGGCAAGGTGGCTCCCAATTACAGAGGTCCGTATTTCGAGCATATCATCAGCGACGTTGTTACCGGACCCATGTCATTAAACGCCGAAAACGCTTGCGAGACTTCGGCAAATCCCACGGGCGGCTATCACGGCGGGCTGTCTCTGTCGGAAACCTGATCCGGCTGGTATGTGAGGCCGAATTGCGCAATGCTTCTGTCTCATGAGCGAAGCCTACAGCCTGGTCTGGTCCGTGCTGGTCTTATTGTTCCGGTCGCGGGTTTCGTTGCAAGCTGAGATCCTGATCCTTCGTCATCAACTTAACATCCAGCGACGGCATGTGCCGAAAAGACTGGCCCTCAGTGCCATGGATCGCCTGGTCTTTGTTGGGCTGTATCGGTTGGTGCCAAATACCATCAAGGCGTTGACGATTGTGAAGCCGGATACCGTCATCCGTTGGCACCGTGCCGGTTTCAGATCGTATTGGCGGTGGAAATCGCGGCATCGTAGCGGGCGACCAGCTGTAGCGTTGGAAATTCGCCGACTGATCCGCGAGATGAGCATCGCCAACCCGTTATGGGGAGCGCCGCGAATCCATGGAGAACTTCTCAAACTCGGCGTCGAGATCGGGCAGACCAGCGTCGCCAAGTATATGGCGCGGAGGAGGGGCCCTCCCTCGCAGGGATGGAAGACGTTCCTTCGCAACCATGCTGAGGGCATTGTCGCAATGGACCTCTTCGTCGTGCCGACAATCTCGTTCCGACTGCTCTATGGCTTGCTGATCATGGGCCATGGCCGGCGGCAGATCCTGCGGTTTGGGGTGACCGCGCACCCGACGGCCGAATGGATCGCGAATCAGCTCACTGAAGCCTGTGGCTGGGAGCAAATCCCTCGTTACTTGATCAGGGACCGCGATCGAGCTTATGGCGAGATCTTTGTCCGCCGGGTCCGGTCGATCGGCATTCGAGACCGCCCGACGTTCTTTCCGCTCACCTTGGCAAAACGCCTGTGCAGAACGGTTGATCGGTTCAATCCGGAGGGAATGCATTGATCATGTCGTCGTCTTCGGCGAACGCCATCTCCGCCATGTCCTGCTGTCGTACCAAGATTACTACAACGCCACGCGCACTCATTTGGCATTGAACAAGGATGCCCCGGTCCCTCGCGGCGTCGAATGGGCCGGGAATATCGCCTGCCGCCCAATCCTGGGCGGCCTGCACCGTCAATATGGCCGGATGTGATTTACGGTAGGCACAGGTCAAAGACTTCGTCAGAGACGGGTGCGGCGGGGTCGATTCGGAAGTCAGGTGCTTCAGTAGCCTGCCTAAGAACGGATGCGTAATCGATTCCTATTTCATTGTGCTCGGGAAACGCGCTAAATTGAAACAACCACGCATCTGCCATCGGATCGGAGTTGTCCCAAACAATCCGGTGGAATCCATGCTCACGCGCACCGGTCCAGTCCCGCCGCTTACTCCCAGTAAATGAGCGCGTTTTGAACATCGAGAAGATAGGATCGCCCTTGCCCAAACTGACGATCAACGAACAACTCGTGTTGCAAAAATGGGTTTATCAGATGCGGATATTCATCACGGAGGGCCTGCAATTCCGGCGCGCCACCAAGAGGGACGATGTGATCGGCCCGGAAAACATCAATCAGTCGCTTGGCATTTTCGGGGTGATCCGCAAATACAATCGGATTGTGCCGTCCTCCTCAAAGCGCATTGGTCAATTTGACAGCACGGCGGATCGCATCGCGATCTGTTGAGTGAACCGCCCATGCAATTCGCATCGGTCGACAGCAAACGTTGACCCTACAAGTTTCCATTCTGGACCCCCTAAACACGGCGTATGCGGGTGCCGTCGATTTTTTCAGCGTGTTGTCGTCGATAATGCTACAGGCATCACGCCGCTGTTTTGTCTTCCTTGTCCTCGCCCCGCATCACGATCTTAAGCGCATCGTCAGGCAACGGTCGCTGTAACGCCTTCGCTTCATCCCACGGTGCGCGCATCCAAACATTTCGCTCTTCATCAGTCGTCAGGATCACCGGCATGGCTTTGGGATGGATCGGCGTGACAACTGCATTCGGCGCTGTGGTGAGAAAGCCGTAGACCAGATGCGGTCCTGGTATCGGCTTCGATTTTGTGCCCCGGTCGCCTTTGAAGGTCCGACCGATCAGCTCGTTTGCCCTGGCTGACACTGCCTCTAGTGTGCCGGCTCCCGCGCCCTCGGCGGCTTGGCAGTAGGATCTCGTGGCATGAGGGCCGCTGGAGCGCCTGCGCGAGGCGCTGAAAGGCTTTCGAAACGCCCTGAGCTGTTTGGAGCCTGACGCCTGGTACGACTCAGCGGCCTTCTAAATGGATGGTTCTATGGTACCGTATCCACCGCCGTCCAATGGGGCGCCTTCACGCCTGTATTGTGGAACAGGCGCATCGTCTCGCCGTCAGCAACTGCTATTGTCGTACCGGCAGGTAAAATCATCGAAAGCCCTCCGTTCACGATCCGCATAAACACCGGGCTATGACACTTGCATGCCAGCGCTCTGCGGCGCGTCTTCGATCAGCTCCTGGCGCGAAGCTCCCCAGAGCAGGGCAGTCCCAACGACGGCCGAAAGAATCGACGCGGCGAACACGGCGATCTTGGCGGCTGAGAAGTCGGTGGCGCTTGGAAACGCCTGCCCGGTGATGAAGAGCGAGATCGTGAAACCGATGCCAGCGAGAGCTCCTGCCCCGGCCAACTGCCGCCACGTGTACTCCGCCGGCTTGCGCCGACCAGAACGCCTCGGGTGTCTGGGCAAGCTCAGCGAGCTCGGCGGCCCGAAACGCAAGGCTGATGTCCGTGAGTGGCCTGTGCCGGAAGGCGTAGCAGACGCGGTCGCCGAGTTGGTCGCGTGCTTGCGCGATGGGCTCGTTGGCAGCCCTGCAGTGCGGACACGCGTAGCTGCCGTACTCGACGAGCGTCATCTCGGCATCGGTCGGGCCGAGCACGTGGTCCGTCTCGTGGTCGACCGGACGGTCGAGGCCGCCGGGCGGGATCATGAGCTCCATCGCTGAGACTCGGCGCGTGGTCGCGCAGCGTCGAGAAACTGACGGCTGAGCAACGCTGCTTGCGTGATCGCGTGCTGCATCTTGCTGACGATGGCCTTTCGGTATGCGGCGTCGCTCTGGCACTCGAGCAACCGCAGGCCGCTGCCGATCACAGCGAGAAGGTTGTTGATGTCGTGGACCACGAACTGCGCCACGTCCCCGATCGCCCCCGCCCCCTCCGGCCCGCGGGAGGAGAACACGCCGCGCGTGTCGGACCATGGGGCGGTCCGGCACAGGATCCCGGAGATCTCGCCGCGACGCCCGACGAGCGGAATCTCCACGCACCTCGACGCGATGAGGCCGCTGCCGTCATCGCAGACGCTCCGCACCTTCGCACCGAATGCGCGCTGTACTCCAAGCGCGACGCCGCTGTCCGCGAGCACGACGACATCCTCCGGCGGAGGGCTCTCGACCACGCCCGGGAAGGTAACGTGGGGTGTCTCTTTGATCCGCATGTCGGACCTCCTGGCTTGCGATCGTTCAACGGAACGCCGACTTCGGCCCGTACACGAGGGGGGCGACTGCAGCTCGAAGATTGAGTCTATGACGGTCTAAAGGAAAATCACCTCTCGCCATGGAGTCGATAGCCGACCGTTATCGGGAATGGCTGAGAGACGCTTGGCACCGCTGCGGAGGGAGTGCGGCGCTTCGGTCTGCGAGCACTCGCCCGAGCGGAACTCTCGGCGACCGCGAAGAGATGTTCACGTGCCTACGGCCATCATAACGCGCGGCTATCGACTTCATGGCGTGACGTCATTTCCCATTCGCCGAGCGGAATTCCATGCTTCGCCGGTACCTTGCTCATCTGGCGCACAGCAGCTTAGCGTGTTGTGCGGGACTAAGCTCCTTTCACCCGCCGACGGAGGAAATCCGCTATGGTCACTCGCGGTTTCACAGGCCGCCAATCCGGATCAGAACTATCGGACCGGATTCCCCCGGGACAGCACCTCGTCGACAATTTCCCGGTGCTTACGGCCGGCCCCACGCCGCGAATCGAGCCCGCGGACCGGACTTTCACGCTCAAGGTCGGACCTCGTCCGGTCAAAGCGTGGAGCTGGTCGGAGTTCAACGCGCTCCCACGAACCAAGATGACGCGAGACATCCACTGCGTGACCTCGTGGTCGAAGCTCAACACCGCCTGGGAGGGCGTAGCCGTCGACGACATCCTCGCCGACGCTGGCCTTACCGCACCCACTCCGTTTGCACTCGCACATTGCTACGATGGATACTCCACCAACGTGCCGCTCGCCGACCTCGCAATGGGGAAGGCGATGGTCGCGCTCAAGTACGAAGGCCAGCCGCTGCCGCGCGACCATGGGGGGCCGGCGCGCCTGCTCGTTCCGCATCTCTACTTCTGGAAGTCGGCGAAGTGGGTGAACGGGCTTCAGTTCACGGAGCGCGACGAGGCCGGCTTCTGGGAGCTGCGCGGGTACCACATGTACGGCGATCCGTGGAAAGAGCAGCGATACACGAATGACTGAAGCGATTGCCGCAACCGCGCGATGGCAGAGCTGTGCGATTGTCGAGGTCGCGACGAGAACGTCGGCTATCAAGAGCTTCTTTCTCCGCCTCTCCGAACCGTTCGACTATACGGCCGGACAGCACGTCGACGTGCGGCTGACTGCGCCCAACGGCTACACTGCCATGCGCAGCTACTCGATCGCCTCGGCCCCGAGCGATTCCAAGGTGATCGAGCTGGCGATCGAGCGCCTCCCGGACGGTGAGGTCTCCCCGTTCTTCCACGACGTCGCCCAAGTAGGCGACACGATCGAGCTTCGCGGGCCGCTTGGCGGACACTTTCTCTGGCCGGGGCCTTCCAACAAACCAGTGCTCTTGATCGGCGCCGGCTCCGGCGTCGTGCCGCTCATGGCGATGATCCGGTATCGGAAAGCCAGCGGAGAGCCAGTGCCTGTCGCGCTGTTGCTCTCCTCCAGGACCTGGGGTGACGTGCTGTTCACGGACGAGCTCCTCGAGCTGGAGAGGTCGCTTCCCGACTTCGTGCTCGCCTTGGCTCTGACACGCGAGCCGGCGATGCGCCGCACCGACTTCAGCAGGCGGATCGACGGCAGGATGGTCGCTAGCGTCGCGGGGCGGCTGCCTGTGTCCCCCGGCTGCGCCTTCGTGTGCGGGTCGAACGCCTTCGTCGACATCGCGGCGGACGCCGCGCTCGCTTTGGGACTGGAAGCCGGGGCGATCAAGACCGAGCGCTACGGCGCTTGAGAGACGATCCCTCTCGCTTCGCGAGAGGATAATTTTCGCAAACGCCAGATTATCCGTGCGGCCTGCGGCGATCACGGTCGCGCTGAATGCAAGGATACGCAACAGTGAACGAAACGGGAGCCACGCGGATGCTGTCCAAGACGATCGATCGATGGCTCGAAGGTCTTCTGCTGCGAAGGCGGCGCGCATGGCTGGGGCACTCCGACATCGAGACCGACTTCGCTGCAGCACTCTAGAAGCGGGATACGACCATGTTTTCAGTGATTTTCGAAGTCCTCCCCGATAAAGAGAACTGGGATGACTACCTCGACAACGCCAAGATGCTGCGCCCCGAGCTGGAGCAGGTCGAAGGCTTCGTCGACAACATCCGCTACAAGAGCCTGACCCGCGAGGGCTGGATCCTTTCGCTTTCGAACTGGCGGGACGAGAAGTCGCTTGTCCGCTGGCGCACCCGCATGCGCCACCATGAGGTCCAGCAGAAGGGCCGCGACGAAATCCTCGCGGACTACCATCTCCGCGTAGGCGAGATCACTGCCGACAATCAGGTGCCCGCTGGGTACGCCCTCACGGGGCAGCGGCTCGATGAGACCGAAGTCGGGGAGGGAACGACGGTCATGCTGATCAACGCGACGCGCCCCGCGGAGTGGAAGCAGACCAACAACCCGTACGAGTGCGCCGAGTGGCTCGGACTGAACCCTTGGGCCGCCGACTGCACGTCTTGGGACATCTTCGACGCCGTGCTCACGCCCGGCGACCTGATTCTGCTCATATCCTGGAAGGACGCCGCTGCGGCGCAGGCCTACGAAGATGCTTCCGCGCCGCTCGACAAGGCGAGGGTCCGGAGAGTGCGGATTGTGCGCGACTACGGGAAATACGACCGTCGCGAGGCGCCTCAATACTACGCAGATGCCAAGGGCGGCGAGACCCTCCACGCCTGACACCGCTCCGTCCGGAAGAGCCAGCCAAATCGTGGTCCCCGCCAGTGGATGGCGCCAACCCGCCTAGCGTAGGTTCTCAGGATCATGGCTCGCCCAGACGTGTTGGCGGTTGACGAATTGTCGTTGGGGCTTGCTCCGCTTGTTGTCCAACGATTGATCTCAGCGCTGACGATCGTGTTTCGGCATCGCGCACACCCGGCGCGGCGGCCCGTCTGGTTCTCGCCCACCTCACAGTGCACTGGCCCGGCTCTCAGAAGTTCCGGAAAGCGTGTCCGTGCGTCCAAATCAATCGACCGAGCCGTTCCAACGTGTGCCCACAAGTAGCATCTACGCCCTCATGATTGCGACGTGCCCGTCACGTCGTCGAGTGCAAAGGCTCGTCAGTATCGACGGCCGCACCTTGACGGAGAACAACCCATGGAGCTTCATCAAGTTCGCTACTTCCTCGCCGTCGCGTCCACGCTCAACTTCACCCGCGCGGCCGAGCAGTGCAATGTCACGCAGCCCGCCCTGACCAAGGGGGTGCAGAAGCTCGAGCAGGAACTCGGCGGACAGTTGATCTACCGCGAACGCCAGCTGACGCAGCTCACCGATCTTGGAAAGGAAGTCCTTCCGATGCTGGAGCGCACACTGGCCTCGGCAGAGGCGGTGCGTCGCCGAGCCCAGGAGTTCCAACGCAAGGACGTCGCGCCACTGAAAATCGGCCTCGCCCCATCCATCTCGGCGTCGCTCGTCCTCGATCCGATCGCAGAGATCGCAAAGTTTGTCCCTGGACTTCACGTCGAGCTGCGCGAGGGCGCGGCGGAGAAGCTCGTCGACCTCTTGCTCGAGGGGGAGATCGGCGCCGCAATGGTCGGGGACGTGCAGGACATACCTGCTCGCATCGACGACTGGTCGCTGTTCGAGGAGCACTACGTCGCGGTTCTCGCGCGGACACACCAGCTCGCAAACCGTCCCTCGATCGGCATCGACGACCTCCGTGAGACCATCTTGCTGGAACGCGCCGACTGCGACGTCGCCCCGAAGATCCTGCAATCGTATTTCCCCGAGAAACCGCCCCAACGCGGTCACTGCAGCGGTCACGACTTGCACCTGCAGCACATGGCCGCCGCTGGCTTCGGCGTGATACTCGCGCCCGAGCACATGCCGCGCCTTCCGACGCTCAAGACCATTCCGCTCGAAGGCTGCCCGGTTTCGCGCGAGGTGCGGCTGCTGGCTGTGCAAGGGCGTCGCTACTCGCCGGCGCTGGACGCTTTCGTCAAGGTCGCGCGGCTTCGCGACTGGTCGGTCGAAGTCCCCGACCGGGGCGTGCCGCACGCAGCGGTCCCGGAAGTGGCGAGGGCGCCCGCATGACCAGGACACGCACGCCGGCGGCCAGCCGTTTCCAGCCAATCGATCCTCAGCCTGATAACTCCCCGCCGATGCCAAACCAGACCGACAAGACACTCGCCCGGGTTCGCACTGAGCTGTTCACGACGTTCAGCGCCGCGGACTGGGAGTCATACAACCACCTCGTGGGCTGGCTCCGCGATACAGACGTGGCATCGCACGCGTTGAAGGTCGGAGACGACGCGCCCGACTTCCTCCTGCCGGATGCCGACGGCCGTCTCCACTCCTCGGAACAGCTGCGCCGCAACGGACCACTCGTCCTGAGCTTCTTCCGAGGCGGCTGGTGTCCGTTCTGCAGCGCTGAGCTCTGCGCCCTCCAGGCCGCGAAGGATGAGTTCGAGAGCGTCGGCGCGACCCTCGCAGTCGTGACACCCGAGACGAGGGACTTCCCGCGGCAGCTCAAGCGAGGCCTGGGCTTGGACCTGAAGGTGCTCTCCGACGTCGACTACGGCGTTGCCATGTCGTATGGCGTGCTGTTCCGCGTGCCCGACGAGACCAAAGCGCACTATTCCAGGCTAGGCTTCGACTTCGGCGCCCGGCACGGGTCACCGGTGTGGATGTTGCCCATTCCCGCGACCTACGTGATCGACGCAGAAGGCCGGATCCGCAGCGCGTTCGTCGAGCCCGACTTCACGATACGGGAGGAGCCCGCGCAAATCTTGGTCTCGCTGCGCCAGGCCGCTTCCACGTCCTACTGAGGAAGGCAGAAGGTGGAGAGCGACATCCGGGACAATCCGGCGATGAGCCGGTTTGAAATGCCCCTCTACGACAGCGCGCGCTCGCAGTCGCCCACTACAAGGTCGAAGACGGTCGCGTCGTCCTGCTCCACACGGAGGTGCCACAAGAGCTATCCGGCCTAGGGTATGGATCGAGGCTGGCGCATGGCGTTTTCGAAGCGTTGCGACGCGACGGGAGAAGAGTGATCGCGAAGTGCCCCCTTCATGTCCTCCTATGCCGCCCGGCACCCGGAGTACGCCGCACTCCTCGACGGCTGATCGCCGACAGACGGGACGCCGGCGCGCACGGCGCTTTTGGACGACGATACCTCACGCCTATCGAATGCATGTCCAAAGGGAATTTCCGATTTCGTCGGCTGTATCCGATCCTCTGGTCCGCTGGACCGGCCGAGCACGCGCGGCCGGCCCGACATTGATTGAAGCCATTGCGCCGAGCCGCCGTGCCGCGCGCGGGCAGCAGGAAACCCCTATGAAATTATCGAGGACTGTCGGACTAGCCGTCGCCGTCTCGCTGGTCGCCGGCACCGTGGCGGCGCTCGCTCAGATCAGCGGAGCGGCTCCGGCCGACCCGACCGCGAACGTGGTGGACGCCGCCGGGCACCTGCGCGTACCGGCAGACTATCGAACCCTCTACCAAGCGCTCGGGAACTGGGCAATTGCCGCCGACAGCGGCCAAGGCTCGAAGGAAATGCACGCCGTCTACGCATCTGCGGGGGCAATCGACGCCTACCGGAAGACAGGGCACTTCCCGGACGGCGCCGTTCTGGTGAAAGAGGTCTTCGAGACCTCGACGAACGAGATAACCACCGGCACGGTGAGCCACGCCGACAAGCTCAAGGGTTGGTTCGTCATGGTGAGAGACAGTAAGGGAACGCACCCCGGCAACCCGTTGTGGGGCGACGGGTGGGGATGGTCGTGGTTCGACGCGGACAAGCCGCTCAAGACCACCTCGACGGACTACCATTCCGATTGCCAGGGGTGCCACGTGCCGGCCCAGGCCACGGACTGGATTTATGTGAATGGATATCCCGTCCTGCGTCACTAGGCGACCGTATGCGTGGGCGCTCTTCTCTTGCCGCAGTTTCGCGGAGGTAATGTCGAATCCCGCAAGCTGGTGCGGCAATCTGGAAGATTGAAGAGCCTGTTGTGACCATTCGTTTCGGCTATCGGCCTTGCGGGTCCGATCGACGTTCAGAGTACAAACGAGCGCATGGAGTTCGACGTGTCCTTCTCGGTCTATGACATCACGGTCCCTGTCATGGTGCACGGACTGAACGTGATGGACGACTATCTCGATCACGCTCAAGCACTCGAGCGGATCAGGGGGATTGAGCTTGGGAGGATCCTTGGCGAGCGGCTCGCGACCGACATGCTGACTTTCGCAGAACAGTTTTCCGTGAGCTGCAACAAGGTCTACGCACACATGGCGAAGCTGATGCAGCGCGACGCGCCAGCACCCCACAACACCCCCATGATGTACCCTGCATTGAAGGGCCGGCTCCTCGAGACGCGCGACTTCTTGCAAAACGTGCGGCCGGACGAGATTGCCGGCGCGCGGTCCCACACATACGAGCTGACGCCGCCTATCGTGCGCGGGTGGTTCGGCGGCGACGATTACAT
Organism: Bradyrhizobium sp. Arg237L; assembly: GCF_029990105.1. Lineage (NCBI taxonomy): Bacteria > Pseudomonadati > Pseudomonadota > Alphaproteobacteria > Hyphomicrobiales > Nitrobacteraceae > Bradyrhizobium > Bradyrhizobium sp. Arg237L. The sequence goes on from NZ_JAQMIL010000068.1 coordinate 17,157, forward strand.
CCGGCACCTGGTGCTGCCCAACTTCTTCTTCCACATCTCGATTGCGCACGCGATTCTTCGGCACTTCGGAGCGAAGATCGGGAAGCGCGACTACCTCGGCAACCTCAGCCAGCAGAGCGGCGGTGACTACTCGTGAGAGGCGGGCGCGGTGCGCGGCACGGGCCCCGCCCAAAGTTCGCGCCGGAGATTGCATCCTGATGGGCGGCGTCGAATGTTTAGCGGCGTCGAAGCGCCGCTGGGTAATGCTCTGCATCTTGCTTGGACTTGGTCTAAGTTCCCTCGGAAGCGCGATCGTGAATATCGCGTTGCCGAATGTCTCGCGTTCATTCGCAAGTAGTGACGCAGCGACCGTTTGGGTCGTGAACGCCTATCAGCTTTCGGCAACGGTCTGCTTGTTGCCCGTTGCAAGTCTGGCCGAATCACTCGGTCTGAAGCGTGTTTATGCCGCCGGCCTAGCTATTTTTGTTCTCGCGTCGTTGGGTTGCGCCTTCGCTCCAACATTGCCGATGCTGGTGAGTGCGCGCTTGATTCAGGGTGCTGGAGCGGCCGGCGTTGCTGTGGCCGGCGTTGCATTTGTACGCGTGATTTATCCGCACCGCATGGTCAGCAAGGGCCTCGCGTTGGTCGCATTAGCAGTGGCGATACCTGGAGCATTGGGTCCTACCATCGCGGCGACAATACTTGCCGTGGCAAAATGGCCCTGGTTGTTTCTGGTGAATGTGCCATTCGGCCTCGCGGTACCGCAATTCATTGCCGCTGCTCCATCAGACGTTCGGGTTGCTCGCCCTTTCGACCTGACCGGGACCGCTCTCAATGCGTTAGCGTTCGGACTTTTCGTCGTCGGTGTCGGCACGCTGGGTATTGGCGATGGGCGTATTGCGATGGGAGAGATCGTTGCAGGTCTTGTCTGTTTTAGACTCTTCGTTCGACAACAGCGCCAGCACCCTGTGCCAATGTTACCATTCGATCTTTTCCGTATACCTCTGTTTACCCTATCGGTGTGGACATCTGTCTGCTCCTATGCAGCACAAATTCTAGCTTACGTCTCCTTGCCGTTCTTATTTGAGACGGGGATGCATCTTTCGGCCGTGGAGACAGGTTTTCTCTTGACGCCCTGGCCGTTCATGACTGCCGTCACGGCCCCAATCGCCGGTCGCTTGACAATCCGCTATCCTGCCTCGGTGATTTGCAGCATTGGTTTGGCGTTGTTGGCGGCCGGTTTGGTTCTGATGGTCTTCTTGCCGACAACTCCGGCGAAGTGGGATGTCGTATGGCGGCTGGCCCTTTGCGGTATCGGCTTTGGCCTTTTCCAGACCCCGAACAACACTGCGATGATGACGGCTGGACCCATAGGGCGTAGCGGGGCTGCGAGTGGGATGAATGCCGCGGCGCGCTACGTCGGATGGTCACTTGGTTCCGCCTTGGTCTCACTGATCTTGGGCCTGGGCGGAGATCATGGCGCGGTCTTTTGTTTGGTCGCCGGAATGGCCTTCGCTCTGATGGGAGCCGCTACCAGCAGCGCTCGTCGGTTCAGATTCTAAGTCCCTCCCGAGCCGCCCGCTTTCGCCGCGGCCGGCGTCGGGGTTATTGCAGCTGTAAAGGCGCCGCCGATCGAGGCCGCAGCGGCTACGGCAAGACCGACTTCGTAGCCGGACGCGAAAGACGCGACGCCGGCGGCCAGTGCTACCCCGGCAAGCTGTGCAATCCGGCTCGCCGCATTGTTGATGCCGGAGGCGAGCCCTTCGTCGGCCTGATCCACACTCGACATGACCGACGCAGTGAGCGGCGCCACGAGCACAGCGAAGGACAGGCCCAGCAGGGTCATGGGTCCGATCACGCCGAGCATCAGGGATTCGTCCCGGCCGAGCGCCATCAAGATATACGCGAGTGCCGCACCTGCCGGACCCGCGACGAGCATGGCCCGTGCGCCAATCTTGTCCGCCAACCCGCCGAAGAAATTCGACAAGAGTCCCACGCCGAGCGTGAAGGGCAGGAATGCCAGCCCGGCATCGGTCGACGACAGGGCGCGGCGATCGACGAGGTCAAAGGGTAGCAGAAAGAACATGATCGAAACCCCCGCATAGACCATCAGGGTGGCGACGTTCAGCCCGAGGAAGGCGCGGTTCTCCACCAGGCGAGGTGGCGTCATCGGGTGTTCGCCTCTGAGCTCCCAGAACGCGTAGACGGCGAGCCCGACAATGCCAAGCCCGGCGACGATTGTGAGCACCGTGCCCGGCGGGGCTGGAGTGTCCGCAGCGGCCTGAGCTTCACTAGGGCCGATTTGGCTGAGCGCCCAGGTGAGCGCTCCGATCGCCGAAGCGAGGATCGCGGCGCCAATCACGTCGAACCCGCGCTGGATGCGGCCATCTTTCGGCGCGAAGACCAGCAGGACTCCCACTGCGACGAGCGCGAGCGGCGGGTTGATCCAGAACACGGATGGCGAGCCAAACGTCTCGGTCAGCCAGCCGCCCAGGACAGGACCTCCGGCGGTGGTGAGAGCCGATGCCGCGGCCCATACGCCGATCGCCCGGTTTCGCTCCGCGCGCGGATAGGTGGCCCCGATCAGGGCGAGGCTGGCGGGGGTGACGATCGCTGCGGCCGCTCCCTGCGCGACGCGGGCAGCGATCAGCCAGGCGGGCGAAGGCGCCAGCGCGCAAGCTGCGGACGCCAGACCGAACAGGACGCAACCGAGCCCGAGCATGCGCGCCTTGCCATAAACATCGGCGAGCGCGCCGCCGATCAATGTCAGCGAGGCGAGCGCCAGCATATACCCGTTGAGAACCCATTGAACGGAGGCGAGGTCCGCTCCGAAATCAGCGCGCAGTCTCGGTAACGCAACGGGCAGCGCTGTCCCATCGATGAACGCCATCGAGGACGCGAGCACACAGGCCGTGAGGACCATGCGCCGGCACTGAGGCGACGCTTCCCGCCCGAGCTCTCGCGGGCAGGGTGCTGCATCGATAACGCCGCGGCTGCACGGCTCCACAAGTGGCTGTGCCATTCATCGACCTCCCCGCTAGTCTGCCGCTGGTCTTCAGTTCTTTGCCAAAGATTTGAGGTGGCGGACAAATCCGAGCACATCGTCGGGCATCAGACGGCCGATCGCGCGGGTCGAATACACGGCCGTCACCTCCCGGCCTTCGGGATTGAGGACGAAGCCGGTTGCCTGGAGACAGACGGGATCGTCATTGACGAAGGCGCCGGTGACTGCGGAAACCGCTCGCGCGTTGGCGCCGTAAGCGATCGGGAAATTGAGCTTGTGCTTTTCGACGAGCATCTCCGACTTTTCCCGATCGTCTACCGATACAGAGACGACCTTGACGCCTTCCCCAGCGAATTTGTCCGCCGCTCTCGCAAAAGCGGCAAGCTGGGCATTGCAGTACGGACACCAGGAACCCCGGTGGAATAGGACCACACCGAACCAACCGGCGAGATCGGCAGGCAAATGGATTTCGCCGCCACCGACGCGAGCAAAGGTAAGAGAGGGAAAGACATCGTTATTCTGCAGCATCACAATTGCGCTCCTTGTTTGAAATGTCTAGCGCTCAAAGCGCCGAATGATCCTTCACCGCTTCTGACAGAAAAACGTCTTACACCATGGCGGTCGAACCCCCGGCGAGGGAAATCACGTCTCGCCATAGAGTCGATAGACGATCGTTATTGCCGCTCGCCGCGCGGCGTGACGCGTCGCGGCCTGCACAACTTGCCTTGATTTACGAATGGCGGAGAGGACCGTCGGGGCACAATTCCCGGCCGCTATGAAAACTATACGCACCGGCTATTGGAAAAATTCGTCCGGCACTGCGATCAATAACTGCGACATTCGTAAATGTTACCGAATGGCGCCCAGCAGAAAACAGGAGACCCCCTGATGTCCGAGAGATTTCCACTCCCAACTGAACCCGAAGGCGTTATCCCGTCTCTGCTCAAGCGATTTAACTCCGGAAAGATCGAGGCAATGATGGCCTTGTACGCCCCGGAGGCGGTATTCGTCGCGAACGACGGGCGAACCATCACTGATCGCGCCGAGTTCACGGCCATACTCGAGCACGATATCAAGCTCGGCCTTCCGCTGAAGGCAAATGTGCGCCATGTGTTCGTCGGCGGCGACACCGCCCAGATTGTGCTGGACTGGTCAATTGACGGAACAGGTCCTGACGGCAAGATCGTGCACATGCACGGCACAGCGAGCGACATCATGCGGCGCGGCGCGGATGGGTTCTGGCGGTACATTATCGACAATAATCAAGGCACGGCGGTGCGACATCCCGCCTGACGTATGTGCGCCACGGCGGCTCTCAGCGATGGAGCCGCTCTTCAGACTGGCGTCGACGATCACCGCGATACCGTGGTGGCGTAGCTGCTTGGCTGCGCCCAATGCCCGAGTGTATCAGGATCGTCGAGCTATGGACCGTGCAGGCCGACAGCACTAACTCGCCGCGCCATGACCGTCTCGAGGCCCTTGTCCATCAACTCGACGCCGACAATCGCCCGCGCGACCCCTACGCAAGACAATCAGCGCGGCTGCTCGGTGTCCTCGACGAAAGGTCGCGTGCCGCGACTGGGTGATGGGCGCCGACTACAGCATCGCCGATATTTCGCTGCCCGCAACGGGCAGCGCTGTCCGGTCGATGAACGCCATCGAGGATGCGAGCGCGCAAGTAGCAAGCACCATGCGCCGGTGCGGCTCGCTTCCCGCCGAGTTCTCGCGGGCAGGGCTCTGCATCGATAACACCGCGGCCGCAAGTGTCTACAAACCGCTGCGCCTCGTGGTGACGAGCTCGCCGTCTCGAGTTTGTAGGAGAGGTCATTTGCAGTCTCGTTTTGGGTTGTAGGTGCTTCTGACAGCGGTTTCACATCGTGGTGGTCGAACCCCCGGCGAGGAAAATCACCTCTCGCCATAGAATCGATAGACGATCGCTATTGCCTCACTGCGCGGCGTGATGCCGGCGGGGCCTGCACACTTGCCTTGATTACGAATGGCAGAGAGGACCGTCGCAGCAGTATTCCGCGCTGCTATGGAAACTATACGTGCCGGCTATTGGAAAATTTCGTCTCGCGCTGCGATCAATGGATACCACTGTCGCGGAAGCTACCACATGAGATGTCGAACGGGCTCTTATCGCTGGAACATATCCAGCAAAGAGACAAGTATCCGAGGAGGCAATTCATGAAGGCGATCGTCGTAACGGATCAGGCTGCGGGAACGGCCGGGATGAGGCTCGTGGAGCGGCCCGAGCCGCAGGCGGCGATCAACGACGTCGTCGTTCAGGTTCATGCGTCGGGATTCACCTGGGACGAGCTGACGTGGCCCTCGACCTGGACCGATCGCCTCGGCCGTGACCGGGCGCCGGTGATTCCCGGGCAGGAGCTGGCCGGAGTGGTCACCGCCCTTGGCTACGGCACGAGGGAGCTGTCGGTGGGACAGCGGGTGTTCGGCCTCACGGACTCGTATCGCGGGGGCACCTTGGCCGAGTATGTCGCCGTCGAGGCGCGCAACCTCGCGCCGCTACCGGGTGATGTCGACTTCACGGTGGGCGCGAGCGTGGCGATGCCGGGCCTGACCGCGTGGCAGGGACTGTTCGAGCACGGTCGCCTTCAAGCGGGGCAGAGCGTCCTCGTGCACGGCGCGGCCGGCGCAGTCGGTTCGATAGTGACCCAGCTCGCACGTGAGGCTGGCGCCTACGTCATCGGCACCGGACGCGCCGTCCACCGTCAGACGGCGCTCGACTTCGGCGCGCAGGAGTTCGTCGCCCTCGAGAACGACGCCCTAGAAGACGTCGCCCCGGTAGATCTGGTTTTCGATGTCTTCGGCGCCGACATCGCGAAACGGTCCGCAGGGCTGATCCGAGCTGGAGGAAGGCTGGTGACCATCGCCGGGCCGACCGAGGCGCGGCCCGCCGGCGGCTTGGCGATCGACTTTGTTCTCGCGCCCGATCGCGCCCAACTGGGTGAGATCGTCCAGCGGGTGCGGGACGGACGACTGTGGACGAACATCGGCAACATCGCGACCCTCGACGATGCCGTCGCTGCTTTCAATCCGACCAAGCGGATCAGCGGGAAGACGATCATCCGGGTTCGTCCGTAATGAACTTGGGGAGGCGAGGGATTCTGTCCTCTTCGTGGGTCAACGTCGCCTTTTGGATCGTCTCGATCGTCGTTGCCTTTGCAATCTGGCTGGTCTCCTGGGTCATTAACGTCGACACAAAGCCGCACCGGATCGACATCTTGGCGGACGAAAGCCACGACCCGGCCTTTCTCGCGCTCAACCCCAACGGCAACATTCCCGCAATCTACGACCCCGACGGGCCGAGCGGCACGCCGCTCGCGCTGTTCGAATCGGGCGCGATCCTCCTCACCTGAGGGATTGCGTCGTGAGCAGCGCGTCCCTGATCCTGACCGACCGCGGCCTGGCGCTCTCCGAGCCTAAGGCCGTCGGCGCGCAGGGCAGCACCAAGGTGCTCGCCGCGTCGAGCCTGGGCGGCTGCCTCGTGTTCGTCAGCAGCGCCGTCGTCACGGTCGCGCTCGCGGCGATTGGACGAGACATGCGCCTGTCGCCGCTCGACCTGCAGTGGGTGATGAACGCCGAGCTCCTGCCGCTCGCGGCCCTGACCTTGGTCGCCGGCGCCTTGGGTGACCGGTTCGGACAGAAGCGGATCTTCCTCGGGGGGATCGCTCTCTACGGTCTGGGCGCGGCCGCGATTGGTTTCGCGCCGAGTTTCGCGCCGCTCATCGTCGGCCGCTTCCTGCAAGGCTTGGGCGAAGCCGTGATCCTGCCCAACGGCCTTTCCGTGCTTGGGCAGGCTTTTCCCGCCGACAAGAAAGCCCGTGCGGTCGGCATCTGGTCCGCCGCCGCGGCTGTCGCCAGCGGCGTCGCGCCCGCGATCGCCGGTGCGATCCTCGATCACGGGTCCTGGCGGACGACCTTTCTGATGCTCCTGCCCGTGGTCGCCGGCGCGCTGGCCGTCGGCGCCGTGTGAATACCCAATGACTCCCCGACCAGCCACGCCCGGGTCGACGTCGGTGGCGCGGTCCTTTCGACAGTCGGGCTCAGCGGGCTGGGCGCGGGGCTGACCAACCTGACCAACGGTTCCGGTCCGAACCTTTGGGTGCTCGTCACCTTGATCGTCGGTCTGGGCGGCTTAGCCGGCCTCATCGTGAGCCAACGGCGATTAGGCGACAACGCGATGCTGCCGTCCCTCTTCGCCTCGCGGTCGGTCGTTGGCGCAAACCTTTTCACCGCGCTCCTCTACGGGCCATTCACGGTCGTGCTAACCTTGATCCCGTTCGTGATGATCCGGGGCGCGCACCGGCCGACGCTGGTGGCGGGCCTGGCCTTCATTCCCCTGCAAGTGCTGATTACGGTCGTCTCGCGGCTCGCCGGTATGCTCTGCCGGCGGTTCGGCCGGCGCTTGCCATTGTTCGCCGGCGGCGCAGTCGTCGCCTCGGGATGCACCATGGCGCTCCGTATCGGCCCCAACGCGACCTATTGGGCAGACATCTTCCCCAGCATCCTGTTGCTGGCGCTGGGCATGAGCCTGGCGATCGCGCCATTGACGACCCTCGTCCTCACCTCCGTCGAGCCCGGTCGCGCCGGAACCGCGTCTGGCGTCAACAGCGCGGTCTCGCGCCGGGTCACTCTTCGCCATCGCCCTGCTGGGCGGAGTCCTGCAGCAGGGCGGTCCTCAGCTGTTCTCGGGATTCCACGCGGCGATGGCGGTCGCCGCGGTCGCCTGCGTTTTCGCCACGCTCGCGGTGTTCATCATCGAGCCGGGGCCCCACGTCGACTTCATCCCGCGAGACTGACCCGTGCGGTGTCCGTAATCAGCCGGCCCGCGAGGCCGGGAGGAAACAATGAAGAACGAAGACCTATAGATGGAAGGAGAAAGCCCATGAAGATCCGAACCATCATCGCCACCAGCGGCGCGGCCCTCGCCATCTCGATGGCCGGCCCGATCTACGCCCATGATAGCGAAGGACAAACCGTCACGAAAAACTTCGAGGAGGCAATTCCTAATATCCCCGGCAAATCGCTGATCGCCGTGGAAGTCGATTACGCCTCCGACGCAGCCTCCGCGTCCCACACCCACGCGAAGTCGGCTTTCATCTACGACCATGTGATTTCGGGCGCGATCGAGTCGAAGATGAATGACGGCGAGACGCGCATTTATCGGGCAGGCGACAGCTGGTCCGAACCGCCGGGCGCGACCCATTCGATCAGCCGCAACGCGAGCAAGTCAGAGCCGGCAAAGCTGCTCGCTGTCTTCGTCCTCGACACCAATGACAAAGTGCTGACCACGCCCGTCAAATAACCTACTGGCTGCGCCAGGCAAGAATCTACAGGATCAGCGCGTTACACTCTGTGGGCGGACGTTCCATTTGAGAACGTCGGAAACCATGCACACTGAGAGCTCCCGAAAATATACTGCGGAGAGCCTCGAGCGGCTCGTCCACCCTGGCGGATGAAGGGTAGCCGAGGCTTGGCAGCACGCGGAGGGCCTATTCGGCCTGTTCGGACTCATTCGCTACTGAACAGCCGATCGTCGAATTGCGGTCCATTTATGTGCCGGCTGAATACATCTTATTTGGACGGAAATCCGGGTGATGACGACTGCCGTATTGACGGACTCGGGAGGGAAGTAGTGGTTGCCTTGCAATGCTCCGAGCACCCTAGGAGATGGTCGATGCGACCGCATAGAGTTCAGATCGAGCCAGCAGGCGCGACGACGGGAAAGTCCTTCTCGGGATCGAACACGTTATTGAAAAAGTTCGTCAGGGAGTACATGGCAACCAGCGCGACGATCTCCATGACGTTCGCATCCGTGTAGCCGGCATCGCGGACGGCTTTCAGATCGGCGTCACTGACCTTGCCGCGGGTATCGATCACTTTGCGCGCAAACCGGATGGCGGCGTCCCGCTTCGGGTCGCTGGCATGGCCCTTCCGAGCGAGAATGATTTCATTGGCCGGCAGCTTGGCCATATGATCGGCCGTAAAGCTGTGAACCGTCAGGCAGTAGTCGCAGCCATTCACTTCGGAGACAGCGAGGCCGATGCTGTCACGCGTCTTCACGTCGAGCGTCTTGCTCATGGAGCCGAGCAGGGTGGCCCATGAGTTGAAGGCGATCGGGCTTGCCGCGAAGGTCGCCATCATATTTGGGGTGAACCCGATGTTCTTGGTGAACATATCGAGGGTCGGTTTCGAATCGGCCGGCACCTGCTCCGACCTTAGAGCGGCACATCTTGGCATCGTAGTCTCCCCAACTTATTGGTTTTACAAACAGAATTATACGAGATCCAGCACATCGGCGACCGGACGGCACGGCCTCTGCGGCCAGTTTCCCGGACGCTCCCCTATTGACAACAGCATGACCGGTACTTCGTCCTCAGCCAGTCCGAACTCGCGGTGCACTACTTCGGCATCGAAACCGATCATCGGCGTCGAACCCAGGCCTAGCGAGCGGGCCTCATAGATCATCGCAGCTGCGCCGAAGGATATGACGCAGCCGGCCGCGTGCATCGAAGGCGCGCGTCGTTCACGGGCGAACGCGGATGATCGTCTTCCCGCTGATCCGCTTGGTCGGATTGAAGGCAGCGACGGCATCGTCGAGGGTCGAGACGTTGCCGATGTTCGTCCGCAGTCGTCCGTCCCGCAGCCGCTCGACGATCTTACTCAGTTGGGCACGATCGGACTCAACGACGAAGTCGACCGCCAAGCCGTCGGCGGGCCGCGCCTCGCTCGGCCCGACGATGGACACCAGTGTTCCTCCAGCTCGAATCAGGCGGGCGGAACGCTTCCCGATGTCGCCGCCGATGACATCGAACACCAGATCGACTTCGCCGATGTCCTCGAGGACGTCGTTCTCGAGGTCGACGAATTCGCGCGCGCCGAACTCGAGCGCCTTCTGACGATCAGCGGCACGTCCGGTGCCGATGACGTAGGCGCCGCCCAATTGTGCGAGTTGCGTCACCATGGACCCGACTGCGCCGGCCGCGCCGTGCACGAGGACGCTCTGCCCCGCCTGAAGGCGGCCGTGCTGGAACAGTCCCTGCCACGCGGTGAGGCCCGAGATTGGCAGACTCGCGCCCACCGCGAAGTCGACGTCACCCGGGAGCGGCGCGAGGTTGCGCGCCTCCATTGCTACATACTCCGCCAGGGTGCCGTCGCGATACCAGTCGGCGAGGCCGAACACTCGCTGTCCCACCGACAGCCCCGTTGTGCCATAGCCGAGAGCGGTGACTACCCCGGCCAGCTCGTGGCCGGGGATCGACGGTGTCCGGTCACGGTCGAGGCGGTCGGTCCATGTCGAGGGCCACGTCAGCTCAGTAGGGACGAATCCCGACGCATGAACTTGAACGACGACGTCGTTGATCGCCGCTTGCGGCTCGGGCCGCTCCACGAGCCTCATCCCGGCAGTTCCCGCAGCCTGGTCCGTTACGACGATTGCCTTCATCATCCACCTCCCTGTGTGTGGTGTGTCGTCATCTTTCGAGTTCTCTTGCAGACGAGCAAAAGTACGATCGTGAAAGTCGATGGTCCAATGACCCGTGGCTATGGAATCGATGCCATCGACGCGAAAGATCAAAGCCCGCCAGCGGTGAGCCGCGGAGCGAATGCCCCGCGAGGCGTCGCGGGTTCACCGAACTGGAGACCCTGCGGGTATGATTGGCCGCGGTACCCCGGGTGCAGTGATCGACTGCACGAGAGACGCTCAATCCGGAGTGATATTCGGGATCGGGAGTTGTGCCAGATCATCCTCGTAGCTGGCCTGAGGGCTTTCGTTGTGGCCGGGAGTTGTAACGTCCAGGCGTGTGGTAATATCCGCACTAATGCCGAGAATTTGGCCTACGGGACAGAGGTTTGCGGCTTCCAGCAAGAATGCGCGCTGCTGCGCGTCGAGTTCTCCCCCCAGCACGAGGGTGCGCTCGAACGAATCTCTTTCGCCCTGGGCGCCGTGGTGGAAGCTGACGCCCACCTCCACCCGCTCCAGCGGTAGTTTCTGGCGCCGAGCCTGAAAACGAACGCTCATAGCGGTGCATGCGGCGAGAGACGCGCTGAGAAGGTCGTAAGGATTGGGACCGGAAGAAATGTGGCCGCCGCCATCTGGGCCGCCGACAGGAAACCGAGATTCGCCGACATGGCCAACCAGCGCGCCATGATTGGTGGGGTCGCTTGCGACGACGACTTCGCGGATCTTGGTCATGATAAGGTCCCGATCGTTCGAATGATTGATCCACCGGCTTCGACGAGTGTGTACGCCAGTGGCAGCGCAAAATAATTCTTAGCGTTCGTGCGAGCTCTCAGTGCTGCGTCCGCTCCAGCCAGTGCGTTCAGCAAGTAAATCCGGCGACCATTCGGGTAAAGCTATCATGTCCATAACCGCCAGGAATGCTCCGTGAAGTCAGTGTCGAAGTCCCGGTGAGCAAATCCGTGAACGCGTGTAGCGGGCTTGATGGTGTTTCCGTTCACGAACAATGCATTGACTTCCAGCGAGCCGAAGTCCCAGTCGGACAGAATGCGAACGAGCGCACCGCTTTCCAACTCGGCCCCCACACTATTGAGGCCCGAGGCGACGACGCCGCGACTGAACGCGACTTAGAAGTCTCTGCAGAATGAAAACGTCGCGGTTTCGAGTGCTCTGCGGATTGTGGCATTCCTCGCTACGGCGTCACGCTCGCGCGGCGAGCGACAATAACGACTGTTTATCGACTCCATGGCGAGAGGTGATTTCCGTCGCCGGCTTTGCAAGGTCATTCTCCAAAGCATCGTCGAGCCGAAACTTGCGGTTCCGCGATCGACACGCGGAACACGATGGAAGATTAAAAGGCAGTGGGTCGATATGCAAAGCAACGACGTAATTGAAATCGTCGCGCCCTTGGGCACGCTGACATTACGAGAAGTGTTTTGGCAAGTGCGTTCGACTCCAGTTTGACGACGAAGCCGGTTGGGCCAAGGTTCGAGTCTCGGTTAGGTTCAGGGATTTGTCCGAGAGAGCGACAGCGCCATCGAAATCAAGTTCGAGATCGGCATCGGAACGGCGGTGCGAATGCTGCCGCCTTTATTGAGACCGGCCGACGGTAGCCGTGCGACCTGTCCAATTCAATTGCAACATTCTAGGTCCTTGGAGAGACGGAAGTGAGTACGACTGGCAGAACCGAGCCTCCGGCTCCGGCGCGCGGTTCGTTTCGTCGCCTTCGATGCGGCGGCGCGCCGATCGGTCTGCTGTTCGCGCTGGCGCTCGCTGGCTGCGACGAGAAGGCGCAATCGCAGGCGGCCGCGCCTCCGCCGCCTCCGGTGACAGTCGCGCAACCGGTCAAGCGTACGGTCACCGACTGGGACGAGTTCACCGGCCGCTTCGAGGCGATCGAGGAGGTCCAGGTCCGCGCCCGCGTCGGCGGCTTCGTCAACAGCGTCGAGTTCAAGGACGGTGCGATCGTCCATGCGGGCGATCTGCTCTACATCATCGATCCGCGCCCGTTCGAGGCGGTCGCGTCGCAGGCCCAGGGCCAACTCGACGACGCGCGGGCCAAGGCAGAGCTAGCCAAGCGTGAACTCGACCGTGGGCTGAACCTGGTCCAGACTAGCGCAGTTTCCGTACAGGTCGTCGATCAGCGCCGTCAGGCCTTGCAGGCGGCTTATGCGGCCGAGACGCAGGCCGAGGGTGCACTGAAGGCCGCGCAGCTCAATGTCGAATTCACCCACGTGCTGGCGCCGATCACCGGCCGCGTCAGTCGCCATCTGGTGACCCCGGGCAACCTCGTGCAGGGCGCCGATAGCGGCGCGACGTTGCTCACCTCGATCGTGTCGCTCGATCCGATCTACATCTATTTCGACGTCGACGAGGCGACCTATCAGCGCAACAGCAAGCTGTGGTTCGAAGGCAAGCGGCCGAGTTCGCGCGATACGTCAAATCCCGTGCAGGTGACGCTGACCGGCGAGACAAAGCCCTCGCATGAGGGGAAGATGGACTTTCTCGACAATCGACTGGACATCTCGACCGCGACGCTGCGTAGCCGCGCGGTGGTTCCGAACAAGGATCTCTCGATCCTGCCGGGGCAATTTGGTCGCGTCAGGATCATCGGCTCGTCACCCTACGAGGCGCTGCTCCTGCCCGACACGGCTGTTGCCACCGACCAGTCGCGCAAGATCGTGTTCGCGGTCAAGGACGACAATACGGTGGCGGCAAGGCCGGTGGTGCTCGGACCGCTTGATGAGGGCCTGCGCGTGATCCGCGAGGGTCTCAAGGCCGAGGATCACGTGATCGTCGACGGGCTGCAGCGCGCCCGCGTCGGCGCCAAGGTGACGCCGCAAATGGTCAAACCCCCGGCAGGGGATAGGCCGCCAGCAGGCGGCCAGCCCGCGGCAGGTGCCAAGCCATGAATCTCGGCAGGCTCTCCATCAACCAGCCCATCCTGGCGATGGTGCTGTCGATCGTGCTCTTGATCGTCGGCGCGGTCGCCTACCGGACGTTGCCGGTCTCGGAATATCCGCAAGTGGTGCCGCCGACCGTTACCGTCACCACGCAATATCCGGGCGCCTCGGCGCAGACCGTCTCCGACACCGTCGCCGCCCCGATCGAGCAGGAGATCAACGGCGTCGAGGACATGCTGTATCTCTACAGCCAGGCGACCTCAGACGGCCAGCTCACCATCACCGTCACCTTCAAGCTCGGCACCAACCTCGACACCGCCCAGGTGCTGGTGCAGAACCGTGTCGCGATCGCGCAGCCGCGGCTGCCGGAAGAGGTGCAGCGCAACGGCGTGACCACGCGCAAGAACAGTCCGGACATCCTGATGGTCGTGTTCATGCTGTCGCCCGACGACACGTTCGATCAGCTCTACATCTCCAACTACACGCTGCTGCAGGTCCGCGATCAGCTTTTGCGGCTCGACGGCGTCGGCGACATCCAGATGTTCGGCGCGCGCGACTACTCGATGCGGTTGTGGCTCGATCCCGACCGGATCGCCGATGTCGGTCTGACATCGAGCGAGGTGGTGGCCGCGATCCGCGCCCAGAACCTGCAGATCACCGGCGGACAGATCGCCGAGCCGCCGATCGCCGATCGCGCATTCCAGCCGAACCTCGTCTTCACCGGCCGCCTCAAGGATCCCAGGCAGTTCGAGGACATCGTGGTGAAGGCCGGCTCCGACGGCCGTACCGTGCGACTGCGCGACGTCGCTCGCGTCGAGCTCGGCGCGCTGTCCTACACCACCAACAGCTTCATCCTGCGCAAGTCGGCCGTCGCAATGGTGGTGACGCAACGGCCCGGATCGAACGCGCTCGCCACCGCGAAGCATATCTCCGACACGATGGCGCAGCTCAAGACGAGCTTCCCGAAGGGGCTCGACTACAATATCGGCTACAACCCCACCGAATTCATCGCCCAATCGATCCATGAGCTGATCAAGACGATCTACGAGGCGATGGCGCTCGTCGTCATCGTGGTGCTGGTGTTTTTGCAGGGGTGGCGGCCTGCGATCATCCCGATCATCGCGATCCCGGTGTCGCTGGTCGGCACCTTCGCGGTGATGGCGGCGCTCGGATTCTCGATCAATAATTTGACGCTGTTCGGTCTGGTTCTCGCGGTCGGCATCGTGGTCGACGACGCCATCGTGGTGGTCGAGAATGTCGAGCGACATCTCCAGAACGGTATGAGCCGGCGCGAGGCGGCGCTCAAGACCATGGAGGAGGTCGGCGGCGCGCTGGTCTCGATCGCACTCGTGCTGTGCGCGGTGTTCGTGCCGACAGCCTTCCTCGGCGGCATTTCCGGACAGTTCTTCCAGCAATTCGCCGTCACCATCGCGGTCGCGACCGCGATCTCCTGCTTCTGCTCGCTGACGCTGTCGCCGGCACTGGCCTCGCAGATCCTTACTCCGCACGAGGAGAAACGTCCGCCGGCGCGCTGGAACATCATCGCGCGCGGCTGGGACAGCTTTACTGCGCTGTTCAACCACATCTTCGATCGCCTGGCGCTCTGCTACGCGGCCGCCGCCGACGTTGTGATCCGGCATACGGTGGTGATGCTTGTGATCTATCTCGCGCTGATCGGCAGCGCCGGCTGGCTAATCGCTACCACCCCGCAGGGCTTTATTCCCGCGCAGGATCGCGGTTACCTCATCATCTCGGCGCAATTGCCAGGCGCCGCGTCGCTGGCGCGGACCACTGCGGTGGTGCGCGAGATCGAGCGAATCGCGCTGGATACGCCGGGCATCGTTCGCGTGGCGGCTTTTGCCGGCTTCTCCGGCGCGACGCGCACGCAGTCCGGCAATGCGGCGGCGCTGTTCCCGGTGTTCGATGAGCCGGAGGCCCGCCAGAAAAAGGGGTTGTCGGCGAATGCCATCACGGCCGAATTGCGCAAGCGACTGTCGGTGATCCAGGGCGCTTTCATCATCGTCATTCCGCCGCCCGCGGTGCCGGGTATCGGCACGAGCGGCGGCTTCACCATCCGCGTCCAGGATCGGCAGGGGCGCGGCCCTGAGCTGCTGGCGGCCGCGACCGACGAGCTCGTCGCCGCCGCGCGGAAGTCGCCAAACCTGACCTCGGTCTTCTCGCCATTCACGGCGAATACGCCGCAGCTGTTCGTCGACATCGATCGCGTCAAGGCGCAGAAGCTTGGGGTGCCGATCGCCAACATCAATGACACCATCCAGACCTATTTCGGCTCGACCTACGTCAATGACTTCAATTTGTTCGGGCGCACCTATCACGTCACCGCACAGGCCGATCTCCCGTTCCGCAAGGAGACCACCGATCTCGCGCGGCTGCGTACCCGCAACGCCGCCGGCGACATGGTGATGCTCGGCAGCGTCGTGGACTTCAAGAACATCTCGGGCCCCGACCGTGTCGCGCGGTACAATCTCTACTCGGCGTCCGAGCTGCAGGGTGAGCCGGCACCGGGCGTGAGCTCGACGACGGCGCTCAACACCATCAAGCAACTGGCTGACGAAACATTGCCGAGCGGCTTTTCCTTCGAATGGACCGATCTGTCCTATCAACAGGTGACGGGTGGCAATGCCGGCCTCTATGTGTTCCCGATCTGCGTGCTGTTCGTCTATCTGGTGCTGGCGGCGCAATATGGCAGCTGGAGCCTGCCGTTCGCGGTGATCCTGATCGTGCCGATGTGCCTGTTCGCGGCCACCATCGGCGTGCGCATCATGGGCCAGGACGTTAACATCCTGACCCAGATCGGCTTCGTGGTGCTGGTGGGACTTGCGGCCAAGAACGCGATCCTGATCGTCGAGTTCGCGCGCGACATCGAGGCCGAGGGCAGGTCGCGGCTGGAGGCTGTTATCGAGGCCTGTCGGTTGCGGCTGCGGCCGATCCTGATGACGTCGTTCGCCTTCATTTTCGGCGTGCTGCCCCTGGTGGTGTCGACCGGTTCCGGCTCGGAGATGCGCCAGGCGGTCGGCGTCGCCGTGTTCTTCGGCATGCTCGGCGTCACGCTGTTCGGCCTGATCTTCACGCCGATCTTCTACATGGTGGTGCGCAACCTCGCGGAAGGCAAGAACGAGGGCAAGCCAACCCAGACGACCGCGGCCGCGGCGGAGTGAGTCGCGGCGGCGCCGATGCGCGATGAAGCCGGAACACTATCTCAGTTACACTGAGGAGCGCGGAACGCGCCTGGGCTCGACGACGTACCGTCTCTGCCGAGGCCAGCATGCGCGCCAGCATCGGAAGGATTTCCGTTCCAAGATCGGTGAGCTGCGTCAGCTGGCGCTCGGGATGGCTGAGTTCCAGCTCGAGTCTCGGCACCCTCAGGGCGGGTAAATCGCTCCAAATTGCTGCTAAACGAAGGAGGATCCGCGTCCGCCGTACCCGGCAAGATGGAGGGCGGCTGGCATTTCTCGGGCGATGGAGTACGATTTCTCCAGGCTGGAGAGGGGCCGCGCGTGCGGCACGCGAAGAGCTTGATCAGCCGACTTCAAGCCGAAGCTCGACGCCGGAGTCTGACAGATGGTGCAGCAGCCGCTGAACGTCGCGTACTCGGATGGTAGCTCTCAGGTGTTGTGGGAGGACGGCGAGCGCGTGTTCAGCCGTGGCTGGCGACTGGACGACAATGGCAACCGCCTCGCCGTACTGCTTGTTGCCCCTGCCGCCGACCACCCGTCTCGGACAAGACTCGATCGCCTCACGCACGAATACGAACTGAAAGATGAGCTCGACGGGGCATGGGCGGCGCGGCCGCTGGCCCTCATGCGCGACGCCGGTCGGACCGCGCTGGTGCTCGATGATCCGGGCGGGGAGCCGCTCGATCGTTTGCTCGTTGGGCCCATGGAGGTAGGACGCTTCTTGCGCCTTGCTATCGCTGTTAGCTCGGCTCTGGGCAAGCTTCATCAGCGCGGGCTCATCCACAAAGACATCAAGCCAGCTAATATTGTGGTGGACTGCGCGGATGGACACGTGCGGCTCACCGGGTTTGGCATCGCATCGCGCCTGTCCCGCGAGCGGCAGGCGCCCGAGCCGCCCGAGACCATCGCCGGTACGCTTGCCTACATGGCACCCGAACAAACCGGGCGGATGAACCGTTCGGTCGACGCCCGCAGCGATCTCTACGCCCTCGGCGTCACGCTGTACCAGATGCTCACGGGCGTTCTGCCCTTCACGGCGGCCGATCCGATGGAATGGGTGCACTGCCATATTGCAAGACCACCGGCGCCGCCCAGCGAGCGGTTAAAAAACCTCCCAGCCTCCGTCTCTGCGATCATTATGAAGCTGCTCGCCAAGACTGCTGAGGAGCGTTACCAGACGGCTGCAGGCGCCGAGAGCGATCTACTGCGTTGCCTTGCTGAATGGGAAACCCGAGGCGATATCGACGAATTCCCGCCCGGGGAACACGACACTCCGGACCGGCTGTTGATCCCCGAGAAATTGTATGGTCGGACAGCCGAGATCGATACCCTGCTTGCCTCCTTCGACCGTATCGTCGCCGGCGGCAGGCCGGAGTTGGTGCTGGTTTCCGGATACTCCGGCATCGGCAAGTCCGCGGTCGTCAACGAGCTTCATAAGCCACTTGTTCTGCCCCGCGGTTTTTTTGCATCGGGCAAGTTTGACCAATACAAGCGCGACATCCCCTACGCCACCCTTGCGCAGGCCTTGCAGAGCCTGATCCGCCCGCTTTTGAGCAAGACCGAAGCGGAGCTGCGGCAATGGCGGGAGGCGCTGCTCGAGGCGCTCGAACCGAACGGTCGGCTCATTGTTGATCTCGTCCCGGAATTGAAGCACATCATCGGCGAACAGCCGCCGGTCCCCGAGCTGCCGCGACAGGATGCACAGGGCCGCTTTCAGCTGGTGTTCCGGCGATTTATCAGCGTATTCGCGCGGCCGGAACATCCGCTCGCCCTGTTCCTCGACGATCTCCAATGGCTCGATGCAGCAACGCTCGATCTGCTCGAGGATCTGTTGACCCGGCCGGATGTGCAGAACCTATTGTTGATTGGCGCTTACCGCGACAACGAAGTCGATCCCATCCACCCGCTGATGCGCAAGCTCGAAGCGATGCGCCAAGCTGGAGCGATATTGCAAGACATCGTATTGGCACCCCTAACCTGTGAAGACTTGGGACAACTAATCGCGGATTCTGTTCACAGCGAACCAGAGAGAATCACGCCGCTGGCGCAGCTGATCCACGAGAAGACAACCGGCAATCCGTTTTTCGCTATTCAGTTCATTTCTGCGCTCGCCGACGAAGCATTGCTCACTTTCGATTATGGCGAGGCTCGATGGTGCTGGGACCTGAATCGCATTCACGCCAAAGGTTACACCGACAATGTGGTGGACCTTATGGTAGGGAAGCTGAACCGCCTGTCCGCCGAAACTCGAAACGCATTGCAGAAGCTCGCCTGCCTGGGCAACGACGCAGGGTTCACCATGTTGCGGATCGTTTACCATGACTCCGCCGAGGAGATGCATGGCCAGCTTTGGGAAGCGGTGCGAGCAGGGCTGATCTTTCGTTCGGAAGATTCCTACAAGTTTCTCCACGATCGTGTCCAGGAAGCCGTCTACTCCTTGATCCCGGAGGAATCGCGTGCCGAAGCCCATCTCCGAATAGGGATGCTGCTCGCAGCGCAGACCCCTCCAGAGAAGCTGGAGGAGACGATCTTCGAAATCGTCAATCAGCTCAACCGCGGCTCGCATCTCATCACGTCAATTGAAGAGCTTGAGCGGGTCGCGGAGTTGAATTTCATTGCAGGTAGACGCGCCAAGACCTCGACAGCCTATGCCTCGGCGCTGAACTATCTGCTCTCCGGCGCGGCACTGCTGCCACGGGACTCTTGGGAGCGCCAGCACGACCTGATCTTTGAGCTGGAGCTGCACCGGGCCGAATGTGAGTTTCTCACTGGTGCACTGGCGGAAGCCGAGCAGCGCCTGGCGGTGCTGTCGGCCCGTGCCGCAACGACGATCGAACGAGCCCGCGTCACGTGCCTGCAGGTGGATCTTTACACGACCCTGGATCAGGGCAGCCGCGCGATCGCAGTCGGTCTCGACTATCTCCGCCACCTGGGTATCGACTGGTCGCCGCACCCGACGGAAGACGAGGCTCGGCGCGAGTATGAGCGGATCTGGTCCCAACTCGGCTCCCGCACGATAGAAAGCCTCATTGATCAGCCTTTGATGAGCAATGCCGCATCGCTCGCGACGCTCGACGTCCTGACGAAGCTCGGGCCGCCTGCACACTATACGGATGCGAAACTACGTTCGATGGTCATCTGTCGAGCAGTCAATCTCAGCCTCGAGGGCGGCAATTGTGACGGCTCGTGCTACGCCTATGCAGTGCTTGGCAGGCTTGCTGGACCGGAATTCGGCGACTACCAGGCGGGACTTCGATTCGGCCGTCTCGGCTATGAGCTGGTCGAACAGCGCGGGCTAAAGCGCTTCCAGGCCAGGACCTATTTGAACTTTGGATATTTACTCATGTTCTGGACGAGACATGTCCGGGAAGGTCGTGATCTGCTGCTGCGTGCGTTTGAGACGGCAAACCAGATCGGTGACCTCACTTTTGCGGCGTACTATCACACCCACCTGAACACGTATCTTCTCGCGGCGGGCGATCCGCTCGATAACGTGCAAGTCGAGGTCGAGCATGGTCTCGCGTTCGCGCGGAACATACGGTTCGGTTTTGCGATTGACTCCATAGCCGGCCAGCTTGGGCTGATTCGGACACTCCGCGGCTTGACGCCGATTTTCGGTTGCTTTGACGATGGGCAGTTTGACGAACGCCTACTGGAGTCCCGTTTCTTCAGGAACCCGGATCTGGCGTTGGCCGAGGGCTCGTATTGGACCCGCAAGCTGCAGGCACGCTTCTTTGCCGGCGACTATGCGGGTGCCCTCGAAGCCTCATTGAGGGCGCAACAGCTGCAGCCGACATCGGCGTCTTTTTTCGAATGCGCGGAATATCACTTTTACAGCGCGCTCTCCAGAGCAGCATGCTGCGAGTCCGCGGCGGCCGGCCAATGGCAGGAGCATGTCAGGGCACTAGCCGCGCACTACCGACAGCTCGAGGTCTGGGCGACGGCTTGCCCGGATAACTTCGAGAACCGCGCCGCACTCGTCGGGGCGGAGATCGCCCGGATCGAAGGCCGCGCGCTTGATGCCGAACATCTTTACGAGCACGCTATCCACTCGGCACACACGCACGGCTTTGTCCACAACGAGGCGCTCGCCAACGAAGTCGCCGCACGCTTTTATGCCGCGCGCGGGTTCAAGAAGATCGCGCATGCCTATCTGCAGGACGCGCGGTACGCATACATCCGTTGGGGAGCCGACGGCAAGGTACGCCAACTCGACGAGTTGTATCCGCACCTCAGGGAGGAAAAGCCGGTTGTCGGCCCCACAAGCACGATCGGGGCACCCGTCGAACAACTGGATCTAGCTACTGTTATCAAAGTCTCCCAAGCCGTGTCGGGCGAGATCGTTCTAGAAAAACTGATCGACACGCTGATGCGCACAGCGATTGAGCACGCGGGTGCCGGGCGAGGTCTGTTGATCCTTGCGGTAGGTGACGGGTATCGGATTGAGGCGGAAGTCACGACCAGCAATAATACGGTGACCGTCGGTCAGCGACAAGCAAGTGTAACCGCTGCAGATCTGCCGGAGTCCATCCTACACTACGTGATCCGGACGAAAGAGAGCGTTCTTCTCCACGATGCCGCAGCCGCGAACCCGTTTTCCGCCGATAAGTACATTCATCAGCATCACGCCCGTTCAATTCTCTGTCTGCCGTTGCTCAAACAGGGCAGACTGGCCGGTGTACTCTACCTCGAAAACAACCTGACGGCCCACGTTTTCACACCTGACCGCGTCACAGTGTTGAATGTGCTTGCGTCGCAGGCGGCAATCTCGCTGGAAAATTCGCGGCTTTATGACGACCTCGCGGACCGGGAAGGGAAGATTAGGCGTTTGGTCGACGCCAACATCATTGGGATCCTCATTGCCGACCGCGAAGGGCGGATCCTCGAAGCTAATGACGCGTTTCTACGCATCGTGGGATATGACCGTGAGGACCTGGTCTGGGGGCGCCTGCACCGGACTGGGCTGACCCCGCCGGAGTGGCGCGAGCTCGACAAACGTGCCTGGGAAGAACTGAACTCGACTGGAAGGCTTCAGCCCTTCGAGCAAGAATATTTTCGGAAAGACGGCAGCCGCGTGCCTGTGCTTATTGGCGCCGCGTTGTTCAAGGAAGGAGGTGACCAGGGCCTTGCGTTCGTCCTCGATCTGACCGAGCGCAAGCGCGTCGAGGAAGCGCTTAGCCAAGCACAGAGACTCAGCCGCACCGGCAATTGGATCTACAACGCGACAACGAAGCGTTACCTCTATTGGTCGGACGGGAGTTACAGGATCTGGGGGTTTGATCCGCTGCAGGGCCTTCCAAGTCGACAAAGTATGTGGGAACGCATTCACCCAGAGGACCGCGACAGAGTGTGGGGAGCGGTTCAGGAGGCCGTGCGCCAGAAAAGAGATTTCATGGCCGAGTTCAGACTCCTCCTACCTGATGGAACAATCAAATGGGTCGAAGGAACCAGCTACCATGTGTTTTCCCCCCAGGGCACGGTGAGTGAGGTTATCACCACAACCGTCGATGTGACGGAACGAAGGCGAGCACAGGACGAACATGAAAAGCTGCGCCAGCTCGAGTTGGATTTCGCCCACATGAACCGCGTGAGCATGATGGGAGAATTGGCCGCCTCACTGTCTCATGAAATTTTGCACCCGATCGCTACCGCTCGCAACAACGCCCGTGCAGGGACGCGCTTTTTGGAAATGAATCCGCCAAATCTGGATGAGACCAGGGAAGCGCTCGCTTGCGTTGTCAGGGACACGGACCGAGCCAAGGATATCGTCGGACGGATGCGTGATCACATCAAGAAAGCGCCTCCGCGAAAGGAGCGTTTTGATCTCAATTCGGCTACCAACGAAGTGATTCTACTGGCACAAAGCGTGATCCACAGGAATGGCGTCTCGGTCCAGACTCTGCTTGCGCACGGTGTGGTTCCGGTTCTGGGAGATCGCATTCAGCTCCAACAAGTCTTGCTGAACCTGATTCTGAACGCGGCTGAAGCGATGGGCTCGGTTGAGGAAGGGGTAAGAGAGCTGTTGATCAGCACCGAGCAGGATCAGGCAGGCGCCCTCGTAGCCGTACGCGATTCTGGGCCCGGCATTGATGCGCAGCATCTCGATCGAGTCTTCGACACCTTTTACACCACGAAGTCCAGTGGAACAGGGATGGGGTTGTCGATATGCCGCTCCATTATCCATGCTCATGGGGGCAAGTTGTGGGCGGAAGCGAACGAACCTCGCGGCGCCGTATTTCAGTTCACTCTGCCGGCGGACAACGACTCATGAATTGTCCTCAATCGGCGTACTCGGCTGCAGAGCCGAACGCAGGCATCGCTCGAGATAGTCGTCGTCCACTGGCTTGCTGAGGTAGTAAACAATCCCATCCTTTAGAGCCCGATCCTTGACGACCTCATCGGGGTAGGCGGTAACGAGGATCGTCGGGATCGCGTACCCTGCATCGACCAAATGCCTGTGCAGCTCGACTCCAGTCATTCCGGGCATGTGAACGTCGGCGATCAAGCAGGTGGTTTCCGGCAAAAAGCGTGACGCCAGGAAATCGGCTGCTGACGGAAACGCCTCGACAGTGTAGCCCATTAACACTACGAGCTTTCGCATTGACTCACGATAGAGCTGATCATCGTCGACGATGGCTATCAGTGTTCGGTTCAACATTGCCGGTTCCAGGCGTCTTCCTCGCTCCACTACACTGGCGGCATACCTCGCGCCTGCATGCAATTTCTAGTGTCCGGGACATTTCCCAATAATGCAATGACCGCGCCCGTAAGCGATGGCTTAGGCTTCCGGCTATCCGCTTAGACAAAGAGACCTGTTCATCTTGACCAATTGTGCGTAGAGTGACGTCGGAAATGGGGAAAATGGGCTTCCCCACGCAGGATACCGAGAATGGGTGAGGCAAATCCCTGTGTCTTGGTTATCGATGACGATCCCGAGTTTCGCGAGTCGGTCGCGCGGCTGTTGCGGACAGTCGGTTTACCTGCCCGACAATTTTCGTCTGTTCCCGAGTTTCTCAAGGCCGATCCGCCGGACGGTCCCACTTGCCTGGTGCTCGACGTGAGAATGCCGGGGCGAAGCGGTCTTGAGCTTCAGCGCGACCTTGTCGCCGCAAACAGGCAAGTGCCGATCATCTTCATCACGGCGCACGCCGACGTGCCGATGACCGTGCAGGCGATGAAGGGCGGTGCGATAGAGTTCCTTACAAAGCCATTCCGTGATCAGGATCTGCTTGACGCCATCGAGGCCGGCCTCGCTCGCGATCGCGCCCGTCGAGAGAGTGATAGCGCATTGGCTGTGCTCAAGGAGCGCTTCGACATGCTCAGCTCCCGTGAGCGTGAAGTTATGCTCGGCGTCGTGGCCGGTCGCCTAAACAAACAGATTGCCAACGATATCGGCATCGCCGAATCCACGGTGAAGGTGCATCGCGTGAACCTGATGCGGAAGATGAAGGCACGTTCGCTTCCCGAACTCAGCCGGATGGCGGACATTCTTAATCTAAGACTAGAGCACCCGCAGAACCCCTGAGCCGGAACGGCATGTCCTCGGCGTTTTCGTGCGAGGGCGCCATCTACTCGCAAATTGCGTCCACCGCATTTTTCTGCGCCGCTGATCCTCTTCCTTAGGTGCACATCCGGCCAACGGATTCGGGGCGCGAGGTTTGCGCCCTCACTTCTAAGCGATCGCTTAGCACAGGCAGCGACAAGCGAACCTTACAAGTACCTCCGCGCAATCGACCGCAGCGCTCCAAGCCATCAAAATGCGTCCAACAAGGCTCTCCTCGGAAAACCGCCTTTCCAGGCACGCGAGGTTATAATGCGCGCATTAATTGGTCGCTTGGCGCATCCCGAACCGGGATTTGACGTAAATTGTGTTTCTCAAACTCCGGATACGGACCAGGCCTTCTTTGTTCCACCAACTAAAGTTTCATCCGGACCGTTTCGCCTGCTTCCGACGCAGCTTCTTTTGCTGGAAGGCGAGAAGCCCGTGCCACTCGGAAGTCGTGCCCTGGAGATCCTGACTGTTTTGCTTGAACGCCGCGGTGAATTGGCCAGCAAGCAGGACTTGATGGCCCGATTTTGGCCCAATGTCTTGGTCGAGCCCGCCAACCTCACGGTCCATATGTCCGCGCTGTGTCGCGCGCTGCATGACGGCCGCGACAGGCATCGGTTCGTCAATCTCGCCGGGCTCGCAACAACCTGATGGAGAACAACCCATGGAGCTTCATCAGGTTCGCTACTTCCTCGCCGTCGCGTCCACACTCAACTTCACCCGCGCGGCCGAGCAGTGCAATGTCACGCAGCCCGCCCTGACCAAGGGGGTGCAGAAGCTCGAGCAGGAACTCGGCGGCCAGTTGATCTACCGCGAGCGCCAGCTGACCCAACTCACCGACCTCGGAAAGGAAGTCCTTCCGATGCTGGAGCGCACAGTGGCCTCGGCAGAGGCGGTGCGGCGCAGGGCCCAGGAGTTCCAACGCAAAGAGGTTGCGCCACTGAAGATTGGCCTGGCCCCTTCCATCTCAGCGTCGCTCGTCCTCGATCCGATCGCGGAGATCGCAAACTGCATCCCCGGACTTCACGTCGAGCTGCGCGAGGGCGTGGCGGAGAAGCTCGTCGACCTCTTGCTTGAAGGGGAGATCAACGCCGCAATGGTCGGGGACGTGCGGGACGTGCCTGCCCGTATCGACGACTGGTCGCTGTTCGAGGAACGCTACGTCGTGGTTCTCGCGCCGACACACCGGCTCGCAAACCGTCCCTCGATCAGCATCGACGACCTCCGTGAGACCGTCTTGCTGGAGCGCGTCGAATGCGACGTCGCCCCTAAGATCCAGCAGTCGTATTTCCCCGAGGAACCGCCTAACCTCGGCCACTGCAGCGGTCACGACTTGCACCTGCAGCACATGGCCGCCGCGGGCTTCGGCGTGATACTCGCGCCCGAGCACATGCCGCGCCTTCCGACGCTCAAGACCATTCCGCTCGAAGGCGACCCGGTTTCGCGCGAGGTGCGGCTACTGGCTGTGCAGGGGCGCCGCTACTCGCCGGCGCTGGACGCTTTCGTCAAGGTCACGCGGCTTCGCGACTGGTCGGTCGTCGCTCGGACGGCGTGAAATCGTGGAATGCGTCTAACGTCCGGGGAGAGCATGCGGCGCATGCGTTCACTGCGGCCGGTTCAAAAGCCACCCAAATGCGCTACGCATGAAGCGAACAATGCTGTCTTACCAAGCCTTCCCTGACCTCGACAGCCGGATACTGAAGCACCGCCCTCGGACACTCGCGGTCGACGCGCCAAACTAACCCGCTTCCATGGCGCCGGGCGAGTGGAATGGAAACGATAACGACCGGGCATTTCTAATGGTTGGCGTGCCGGCGTACCCTTACTGCTCGTCTAACCGGGCTGGCCCGTGACGGAGTGCTTGCCATCACAGGATCGCGAAATCGCCCTCTTGGGTGGATGCACTTTCCACGTCGCAAGGACCCGCTCGAGTAACCAAGCAGAGGAGTCTCCGATGTCGTTTCGCTTCATCACCAAGTCTATCCACGCCTACCTGATCGACTATCCTGTCGCGATCGTCTTGATCGCAGCTCCGTTCGTGCTGAAGCTCGGCCAAAGCGGACCGGTCGCAATGTGGCTTTCGGTTGTCGTCGGTGTGGCCGCGCTGCTCTTGGCCGCCCTGACCGACCATCCCACCGGTCTCGTCCACATCATTCCCTACTGGCTGCACCTTTGGGTCGATCGCGCCGTCGGGGTGGTCTTTGTCATTGCACCGTTTGCCTTCAAATTCGCAGGGCTCGACGCCTGGTACTATTGGGTCCTCGCTGCGGCAGTCCTGCTCACGACGTCGGTCCTGAACGCGCCTGAGGAGCCGGTTGCGATGCGTCCGGAATTGGGCAGGCGCGCAGCTGGCTGAAAGCTGCGAAGGCGTCGTCGAGACGTCGCCGATGTTCGTCTGCAGCCGTCGGTCACGGACCCGCGCGCTTGGGGCTGGGGCCGGGATCATTCTTGATAGCGCCGATGGTGGAGGGCTAATACGGCGCAAGCACTCGCCGGATCGGGCGGCTGATATTTACGGGGTTTAAGATGAACGCGTTTGCTCAGCCGCGGGACCGAAGCGCCGTGATCGGGCCACGCTTCGACTATTCGGCGCTGGCTCCCGCGGCGGCGGCCATTTGCTACCCTTTTCTACTCCGCGCCTTTCATGTCGTCGTTGGCACGCAGGCCGCAATACCTTCGCCTCTCGCAATTGTCGCCGCGACCTTGATCCTGGCCGTGGCGTTCGTCGTGCCGTTTCTCGCGCTCGCGCTCGCTTGCCGGTCCGACGCCGATCCATGGGCGCGGCGGCTCGCCTATGCCGGCGTAGCGACCCCAACGCTCTTCGTTTTTCTTGGCGTCGTTCAGGCCCTGATTCATAGCCCCATCCCCGACGAACTCGTGTGGTGCGTGCTTTGGCTCGCAATCGCGATCTGGTCACAGACCGCCGGCAATCCTGTCGCTGCGACGCGGCCGACCGTGGGGCGCTGGCGCATTGTCCACGGAATGACGGCGGCGGTCTTGTTTCTATATGTGGCGTTCCATCTAGCCAATCACTTGTTTGGGTTGATCGGCCCCGACGCACATGCGGCCGTCATGAAGGTCGGCCGCGTCGTCTACCGCTCTGACGTGGGTGAACCGCTGTTGGTCGCGGCCATGCTTTTCCAGATCGGCACCGGCCTGTTTCTGGCCTGGCGTTGGAGTGCCGCCCCGCAGGGCCTCCATCGGACATTTCAGGTCGGCTCGGGGGCCTACCTCTCGCTGTACATCCTCGGGCACATGAACTCCGTTTTCATCTACGCTCGTAGCTTTCTCGGTATACCGACCGATTGGAATTTCGCGATCGGAGCCCCGACCGGGCTCATTCATGACGCATGGAATATCCGGCTGTTGCCTCATTACGCGCTCGGCGTCTTCTTTGTCCTAAGCCATCTTACGTCGGGATTGCGAGTGGTGCTGATCGCGCATGGCGTCAATCGACGCGCCGCAAATCGTCTTTGGGGCGCGGGCGTGGCAATAAGCGCCGCTATCTCGGCCGCGATCATCGCGGGTATGTGCGGGGTTCGGATCAGCTAGGCGACAGCGGTAGTGTTGGTCCCGAGTCATGACGGCGCGGCCGGAGCCGGTGTGACACGCGGACCGCGTTTTTTGTTTCGTCGAGCGCGAGAGCACGTCTCGCGAAACGCTGCGACGCAGCTCTGGTACGTCACCGATGCCGGTGAGGCGAACGTCGCCAGGGCGACCTCGGGGAGCGACGATAACGATCGTCTATCGACTCGATGGCGAGAGGTGATTTCCCTCGCCGGCGTTGCAAGGTCACTCTTCAAAAGCATGGTCCGATCAATCTCAGGATCAGGAGCCGCGATGGCGCTGCGTCAGCGACGGGCGTTGATTGAACGATACAAATGCTATGAAAGAAAAACGGCACTGATGTCCCAGGAAGCCTACGATATTGTCATTGTCGGCGCGGGCGCGGCCGGCTGCGTTGTCGCGAGTTATCTCGCCGAACACACCGATGCGTCGATCGCGCTGATCGAAGCGGGCGACATGGATCGCGATCCGTTCATCCACATTCCGGCCGGCTTCGCCAAACTGCTGGCCCACGACCGGCATGTCTGGAAATACGAGACGGTTCCCCAGCACGGCACAAAGCGCGCATATCGCTCAGGCAAGGTACTCGGCGGCGGCTCCTCGATCAATGCGATGTGCTACGTCCGTGGTCAGATACGCGACTTCGCTGCGTGGCAGGACGCGGTCGGCGACACCGGCAAATGGTCGTATGAAGACCTGCTTCCCGTCTTCATGGCGCAGGAAGACAACGACACCTTCCACGACGAATATCACGGCATAGATGGTGGTCTGGCGGTCCAGTTGCCCAAGGGCATCAATAAGCTGAACCAATATTGCCTCAAGGCGTTCCAGGAATATGGGGTTCTCTATAATCCCGACTATAACGGCAAGAGCCAGATCGGCGTCTCGCCAGTGCAGTCGACGGTCGGAGATCAGCGCCGATGCAGCGCGGTCGACGCTTATCTGCGTCCGCACCTCACCTCGGGCCGCGTAACCCTTCTCACCGGCAAGACCGTCGTTCGCATCATCGTCGAGAACAAGCGGGCTGTCGGCGTTGAGTTCATGGACACGAGCCTGAAGAGGATCACGGCCGACGAAGTTGTGCTGTCGGCTGGCGCCGTCCATAGCCCGACGATCCTCATGCACTCTGGCATCGGGTCAGCCGAGCAGCTGCGACAGCATGGTATCGCGGTGATCGTCGATTCTCCGGAGGTGGGCGAAAATCTCCAAGACCACCCGATGGTACCGGTCCGTGTCTATGTAAAGGGCGATCTCGGCTATCAGGCTGCCGCGCAGGGCCTCGGTAGCGTGAAGGCGGGCTTGCGTTATCTCGTCACCAAGGATGGCCCGGCGTCGGGCAACGGCATCGAGACGGTGACTCACTGGAATCCGTCCGACTTCTCCGCCGAACCCACGATCCAATGCTATCACGCTCCTATCGTCGTGACCGAGCAACTCGGCCCGGCGGGCGACCGCTCGGGCATCACTTTCGAACTCGTGGTGCTTCAGCCCAAGAGCCGCGGCTGGGTGCGGTTGGCCGACAGCGACCCAACGTCGATGCCTCTCATCAACCCGAACTTCATCGGCGAGGAGGAAGACTTGAGGGCCGCGGTGGAGTCAGTGCGCGCGATCCGCAAGGTCATGGACCAGGAGTCGTTGGCGCCGGTGATCGAGGAAGAGATGGATCCCGGCCCACACGTCCAGTCGGATGCGGAGATCGGCGAATGGGTGAAGCGTGTCGTGACGACGATGTGGCACCCGGTCGGCACGTGCCGGATGGGCCAGGATGCGCGAGCGGTGGTCGACGCGAGGCTCAGGGTTCGCGGGGTCGACGGCCTCCGGGTGATCGATGCCTCGATCATGCCGAACATCACCAGCGGCAATACCAACGCCCCGACTCAGGCGCTTGCGCGCCACGCCGTGGCGATGCTGGTCGAGGATCTGAAGCGGACCTCCGGAGCTCCGGCGCGAGCCGACGTGGCCTAAGGTAGAACCCTGAAGGAGGGATCAAAATGAGTATGGAAGACGCGCGAAAGCGCCGCGAGGCACCACTCGACACGCCGAGCAATCTCGGCTCCAATGCCACCAAGCATATTTCGGCGGCGCTCACTGTGCTTCTGGCAGACGTGTTCGCGCTCTACGTCAAGACCAGGAACTTCCATTGGCACATATCAGGCCCGCATTTCCGGGATTATCACCTCCTCCTTGATGTGCAGGCCGCGCAGATTTTTGCGATGACGGACGACATCGCGGAAAGAACTCGCAAGATTGGCGGCACAACGATTCGTTCGATCGGCCACATCGCCAGAGTGAAGCATATCGAGGACAATGATGCTGGCTTCGTCACGCCCGAAGACATGCTGGCCGAGCTGAAGGAAGATAACCTGGCGCTTAGCCAGCGGATGCGGCAGACCCACAACGTCTGCGACGAGCATGGCGATGTCTCCACCGCCAGCCTGATCGAAAACTGGATCGACGAGGCGGAAAGTCGCTCATGGTTCCTGTTCGAGGCGACCAGGAGAGCTTGACCCCGAGCGCATGGCCACCCGCGAAGCTCGGGTGACTGCCTACGCTCCCGCAAAAATCCCGTCTAGGGCTTTGACGTTAGACTGGCGATTGCTGACCCTTAGTGAGTTAGCAGCTTCACCCTGAACTCCGACGACGACCGAAGGGAGTGCAAATGATGGTGGATGGATCAGAGCCAGCCTTCGAAGTCGGTCGTTTCCAGAGAAGGGTTGACCAAGAGGGCGAAGACGACCGCTTCTATCAGGCGCTTGTGCCCTTCGACACTTTTGATGACGTACTGCGGCGAGATCGGTATCGCCCTCTACCTCATGACTGGACCATCGCTGTTACGGACGTCAGCCATTCCACCGAAGCTATTGAACAAGGGCGGTACCGTGAGGTGAATACGGTCGGTGCGGCGGTTCTTGCCGCCGTGAGCAATGCACTACCCGACCTACAGTTTCCGTCCACGTTCGGAGGAGATGGCGCGAGCTTCGCCGCGCCCAGCGCCTATTCGTCCATCACCAAGGATACATTGGCAAAAACCGCCGCTTGGGCTGAAGACGCATTGGGTCTCACGTTGCGCATTGCGGTGATTCCTATCGCGGACATTCGAGCTCAGCATTTGGACGTCCTGGTAGCCGTTTCGCGCCCTCTTCGAACGTCACCTACGCGATGTTTGCCGGTGGAGGACTCGCCTGGGCAGAGCGCAAACTCAAGCAAGGCGACTACAGCTTTCCGCGCGCGCCCGTGGGAGTAACAGCCGATCTCACGGGTCTTTCGTGCCGATTTGCGCCGATCAGCGCCAAGAACGGCGTCATCTTTTCTCTTATCGTCGTTCCGTGCGATGATCCGACTTCGTTCGTGGAACTCATACAGGAGCTCCTGCGGACGCTCCGTTCAGATGAGTTGCCTGTCGAAGGCCCGCTCCCTGCATGGACCGGCGACCATCTTGATCATGCCATCAAGAAAGGCAGCCGAAAGATGCCCGTTGCGGCTTGGGCTGCGAAATGCTTGCGCGCCATTCTGACGCGGGTGGGAATTCCTATTGGTGGTTTTCATGAAGCTCAGTTCCGGCGAGAGCTTGTGGAGAATACGGACTACCGAAAATTCGATGACGGCCTACGTATGACAGTGGACTGCTCATCTGAATTCGCTGACGTCGTTGACGCACGCTTGGAAGAGGCTCAGCGGAGAGGAGCATGCGTTTTTGGAACGCATCGACAGTCGGCGGCAAATCTTACGTGCTTCGTGCCATCACCCACGCGAGCCAATCACGTGCACTTCGTTGACGGTGCTTCCGGGGGTTACGCCTTCGCCGCGGCCAACTTGAAGCGAAATGTTGCGAGCGGAGAAGTACCTGAGTCTGAGCGCCGCTCTGCATGACGCAAGGCGGAGGGCGCCATGGCGGGGCAGCCCCGTTCTTGCTTTCGGATCGCACCTTGTTCTCAGATCTCCTTCCGGGCTCTGCCCTCCTTGGCTATCCGTCGATAGTCGCTCGGATCTCGATTGTACGCCTTTCGAAAAGCTCGCACAAAACTTGAACGGCTCTCGTACCCCGCATTAAGAGCAACGACGTCGATCGACATCGTCGTTGTCGTCAAATCGATCGCAGCCTGGCGCATTCTCAAGTCTCGCAAGATGGCCATCGGGGATTGTCCAAAGATGTCCGAGAAACGCGCCATGAACGCCGAACGACTCAATCCTGCACTGTGTGCCAAGCTTTGAACTGAATGGGCGGCTCCCGGCCGCGCCACCATATCCGCAAAAGCACGGGTGACCTGCCTGTCGGCAAGTATCGAGAATCGTTCAGTCCACCGCTGGGATGACTTGAGGGACCGTCGCACCAACGAGACAACGATCTGCTTGAGCAGAGACGCTGTCATGGCTCCAACGCCGACCTCCTGTTGTAGCAACTCGTCTATAGCCTCGCGAAGCTTCAGATCGATCTTGTCCGCTGGCTCGAATTGCTCGATCACGGGTTCGCGGAGTTCTCCGAACAGCCTCACAGACTGACCAAAGGATGCGTTAAAAAAGCCGCATATCTGAACAATTTCGGGTTGCTCGTTTGGCACTGCGATGCGGAGGATGCCGTCTTGACGAGTCCAGCAGTCTCTCGAAATGAGCTTCGGTGGGCTACTTCCACCGCCAACCTCGATCGTGAACGGAGTGTTTGGCGGCACGATGATGAGCAAATGAGGGCTCAACGGCATCTCTGGTCCGCCGTTGATGGACATGCGTCCCACGCCACTCAAGTTGTAGTGGATCCCGGGTACGTCAATCGTCCCAAATTCGACTCGATGGCCGTGCGGCACCAAAATCTCAGTCAGCGCGATGACATCGATGTCGAGCGCCTGCATCAAGTTGTTGAGGTCTGTTGTAGACAATTTGACAGTGGCGCCCGCGGGCGGCGAAACGTTCTGCCCGACGAGAGCCTGCTTTGGAACCGCTTTCGAGGTGTTCCGCATGGCTGTAGTGGCCTATTTATTGCCCGGCTACCGGCGCCGATAGTGCTCCGAAACCTGTTCTCCAAGGATCAGCGGGGGCGTCGCCATGCTGTTCGTACCACTGAACCTCGTCTCTTGCCAATTAGACGAAATTGGGACCTGCCGAGAACGCGAACGCTCCCATAGTCATTATGCTCCGCGGCTTTAGTTCCCGACCGTCATCCCGAGCGCGCTACAACGCGCGCGGGATGACGGGCAAGGACTAAGACGACGATTTCAGCGAATTTGTATCGATCGGCAGGCTGCGCACGCGCTTGCCGGTCGCGGCGAAGATCGCATTGGTCACTGCAGCACTGACAATGGCTGTCGGAGCTTCACCAACGCCACCCGGAGCCTCCGCGTTCTTAATCAAGTGTGTCTCCACCACCGGTACCTCGTCGATACGCATTGGCAGATAGCTGTCGAAATTGCTCTGCTCGACCCGTCCATCCTTGAAGGTGATTGACCCATGGAGCGCGGCAGTCAGGCCGAAAAGCGTTCCACCTTGAACCTGTGCTTCGATCGTATCTGGATTGACGTACATGCCGCAGTCAATCGCACAGACGATCCGCTTGACTTTGACGGAGCCATCGGCCGCCACTTCGACCTCGGCGACCTGCGACGTGTAACTTCCGTATGCGAATTGTACCGAAATTCCGCGGCCATGCCGCGCGGGAAGGGGCGATCCCCACCCTGCGTTTTCCGCCGCGAGCGACAGAACAGCGAGCGCTCGCGGATTGTGGCCAAGCAATCCCTTGCGGTAAGCGACGGGATCCTGCTTCGCAGCATGAGCGAGCTCATCTATGAAGCTTTCGACCACAAAAACATTGTGAGTCGGTCCGACGCCGCGCCACCAAGACGTCCGGACACCAGGGTGCTCGACCCGGACAAAGTCGACGTGGATATTGGGCAGCGCATAGGGCGGCTCGGCTGCCGCTTCTACGGCATCGGGGTCCAATCCGTCCTTGACGTAAGGGGGATAGTAGCGAGCCATGACTGAGGAGCCGGCGATCCGATGCGTCCAGGCAACCGGCTTGCCGGCCGCGTCAAGTCCGGCCGACAACCGATCGAGATAGTACGGCCGATACATATCGTGCTGGATGTCTTCCTCGCGGCTCCAGATCACCTTCACCGGACCATCGACGTGCTTGGCGATCTTGACGGCCAGCACCGTGCCATCGGCCTCCAGCCTTCGGCCGAAGCCACCGCCAATCAGATGATTGTGAATTTTGATCACCTCCTTTGGGAGGCCGGTGAGTTCGACCACCAGAGACTGTGTGATCGTAGGCGCCTGTGTCCCGACCCAGATGTCGCAACGGTCCTTCTGCAGGTGGACGGTGCAGTTCATCGGCTCCATCGCCGCATGGGCCAGGAAAGGCACCTGATAGATGGCGTCAACCCGTTGCGCCGCCGCCGCAAGAGCCTTCCCTGCATCGCCATCGTTACGGGCAACCGCGCCTGGCTTTCTGGATTCCTCCTCCAACTGCTTGACGATATCGGCGTTGCTGACCTTGCCGTTCGGCCCATCGTCCCACGTGATGGCGGCAGCCTCGAGCCCCTTCTTCGCCGCACCCGTGTGATCCGCTACCACGGCAACAGCTTCATCGATATTGACCACCTGCCGGACGCCCTTCACTGCCAGCGCGGCCTTATCGTTCACCGTTTTCGCTTTGCCACCGAGCACGGGCGAAATAGCAACTGCTGCAACCTTCATGCCTGGCAGTCGCGTATCGATGCCGTAGAGCGCGCGCCCATCGACCTTTATCGGTGAATCCACGCGCTTGGCACGCGTGCCGATCAGGGTGAAATCCTTTGGATCCTTCAATTTGACGGTTGCCGCAGGCGGCACAGGCAATTTCGCCGCAGCCGTCGCAAGTTCGCCGTAGCCCAGATGCTTCGAGCCTGACGCATCGAACACGACGCCATCCTTGGCGCGGCAAGCAGCTGGATCGACATTCCAGCGCTTTGCGGCTGCCGCAATCAGCAGATTACGACCGACTGCCCCTGCCTGACGCAGCGGTGTCCAGAAGGCGCGGACAGAGGCGGAACCACCTGTATTTTGAATGCCGATGATCGAGTTGACGTAAAGCGCATGATTTGGCGGCGCATGCTGAACCTGAATCTGGTCAAGCTTCACTTCCAGTTCTTCAGCGAGAAGCATCGAGAGCGACGTGTAAACGCCCTGTCCCATCTCAATCATCGGAATGACCAGGGTCACGGCGCCGGTTGGATTGATCCGTATAAAACCATTCGGCGCGAAAGTACCCGTGACCTCGTTTTCGACCACCTGAGAAGCAGGCGCCGCGAAGACGGACTCCGTGCTTGCACCGGTCAGCGCAAAACCAAGCAGCAAACCTGTGCCCTGAAAAAAGGTGCGCCGCGACATCGCCGTTTCACCTTCGATCCGGTTCGTTAGAATCAGCCTATCCATGGCTCAAACTCCCGCTGCTTGCTTGATCGCGGCCCGGATACGCTGATAGGTACCGCAACGGCAGACATTTCCCGACATCGCTGAGTCGATATCCGCATCACTCGGCTTCGGAGTATCTTTCAGCAATGCCGCCGCCGACATGATCTGGCCGGATTGGCAGTAGCCGCACTGCACCACCTCCAGCCACGCCTTCTGCAAGGCCGCGCCCTGCGGCGTCTGGCCGATCACCTCGATCGTGGTGACCGCGCTATCGCCGATGCTATCGACCGACGTCTGGCAGGAGCGGACCGGTTGACCGTCGATATGCACGGTGCAGGCGCCGCACAGTGCTTGGCCGCAACCAAACTTGGTCCCGGTCATGCCGAGCACATCGCGCAGCACCCACAGCAAGGGGATGTCGCCGTCGACATCGATCTCATGGGGTGAGCCGTTGATCTTTAATGTGAAAGCCATGAATGCCTCTTGAGCGCGTAGGGAGTGAGCCATGAGCCAATCAACGTCACTCATGAAATCCGCGAAAGCTCTACGCATTGATCGCAACACGGGACGAAGCTTTCCAATAGCCGGCATGTATAGTTTCCATAGCAACGGGGAATGCTCGCAAACCGGATAGCTAAGAAGGAAATTGACAGAGCCTATGTTCGCCTCGGGCGGCTCGCCGCGGGCCGTAGACAAATTGCGGAATCACTGAGCGGGGGAGAACGAAAGCTTCTGGCGTTCACTCGCGTGATGTTGCTCGGACCCAGCATCTACTTGGTCGATGAACCTACGGAAGGCCTGATGCCTAAGGGCTGTGGATGAGATCGGGGAATTGATGGCTACCCGGCCGCCGGCGGCGCATGCGTCGCGCTCGTCGAGCAGACCCTGCAACTTGTTTGGCAAATCTGCACGAACGTCGCGCTGACAAACAGTGGCCGTATAGGGCGGATCGTAACGACACTCCTGCCGGAGCATATTGATCGGTAGTTGGTGGGCTGAAGCTAACTCTTCACGCGATAACGCATCGTGCAACGTCGTTGCGAGATCTGACGGCCGGATGGCCGCTCGGCACCATCCGATTCTTGTGACAGACTTTTTGCTGAATATCCAGCGTCTTGCCGACTTTGCCGCGAAACTTAAGATTTCCGCGACATTCAAGCGCGCGACGGTGGAGGGCGCTTCATAGTCAAAAGCTCCGTCACATCATGCCGATCATCTGCGGATGAGATCGCAACTGTCAGGAATTTCCCGTCCGGGTATGTTTGGGCTTCATCGTAAAGCTTGACCAACTGCGAGCGCCAGATATAACGGCGCTCCTCAAACTTGTCTCGTTCTGCTCCCCCCAAGACCACCACGGCCGAAAACCGCCTGTATTCCGGCACGAAGGTGCAAAACGCCTTTGTTTTCTTGTAGCGTAGGGACCAGCCGCGCTTCTTGCCGCCATAGAGCCATTCCGGCGCGAAGACACCGGGGTAGAATTCCTCGATCCAGTTCTGCAGAGAGGCCCAATGCTTGAACGCGCCCGGTCCGATCCAGTCGCGGACAGTGCTATCATCGGGCGATGCTGACTTGTCAGTGATCCTGTCACCGATCTGGGGGGACTGTTCCATGCCGCTTTTCCTTCAATCACAACTTTTCAAGACCGGTTCGGAAGACTTGGCGGCCGACCTTGATCTTGCGCGAAAGGTGTGTCGCGATGTTCCCATGGTTTGAATCTGTGTTGCGCAAGTTCTGTCACGGACCTCTCTCCACCATTTGGGGCATAGGCGAGTTGCCCGTCAAAGCTGAAATCCGGCGCGTGGATTTGCGGACACGGAATCTGGACGTCCGGTCCGTTCTTCGAGGACAGGACTGTGCTCGTTGACTGGCATTTGAGCCTAGTCTGTTCAGGGAGACGCGTGCGACATACAACGCGCAGGTGTTTGAGTTAACGCTCCGCGCTTGCGAAGGCGTCGGCATTTCCACCGTAGTTCGCTCCCGGCTAGGTCTTAGTTGGGAAGCCCTGCACTAGCTTGCTCCTGCCGGGTCCGAAGCATACCGGCGGTCCCCGCGCGCCCGAAACGCCCTCGCGCGCTTCTCGAACCGCCGATACCTACTTCACGGAAATTGCGAGCGGAGGAAGTTTGTGGGAGCGCCTGCGTCCAGGATTTGAACCTATGCAGGGACCTTTCGAGCCGGCGACAAATAGCGTATGAACGGCGGCTTTTGCCGAGCTACAAAGGGTCCACGTTGCGAGTTAGGCTGCTCTCCAGTAAGAAAACAGCGATTGCGAAATAGTGGGTCTAGCGATGTAGCGGACCCCCGCTACCAACGATCCCCCCGACGTAGCGATATTGGAGAACAAAGCCGGATTGCCGCAGAGCGCGGCGAGGCGCCCGTTGATGTCGATCCGCACGCTCCGACCATCCTCAGCGTTCGCCTTCGTCCCGGCGCCACCCGCTCGGCTAGGGCTGGCGTGCACAATGATTGCCGTCACCAATTCACGGATGGTCGCAAACTCCATTGGGGTGCCGCGCTTCAATTCATTCGCCAACTCCTTCACCGTGCGCTTATAGCGGTCGATGGCCTTCGGGTGCAGCGCGATCACGTTGTCGGCTTCCTTGGCCGTCTCAAGCCGCGCGGCAAACGTCTTGCGCTCGGCTTCCAGTTCATTCATTCGCGGGATGAGCGCGTCGGTCGCCATTCCCTTGACGATGAAATCGACGATGCGTTTGATCTCGCGCTCGATCTCGCCGAGCCGCCGCTCGATCCGGGTGCGTTCGGTGCTCGCCTCTTTCTTGAGCCGTTTGCGCTCGGCGTTATAGGCATCGACAAATTCGGTAATCACCTCGGGATGTGCGAGGTGCTGGCGAGCGTGCGATAAAGCTCTCGAAGACGCCGTTTGACGCCTTTGCTCAACTTCGGATGCGCCAGTGCGCGCGCATAGGGCGTGGCCGGAACATGATAGCGCTTGATCACTTTCGCGCCCTCGCGTCGCTTGTCCTTCAGCTTGAAGGACGGCTGGAAGAAGTTGGTGTGCAGCCGCGATGC